>JAFYAD010000249.1 GCA_017540915.1 Lachnospiraceae bacterium | reverse complement strand
CTGAGGTCATACCGGTCACCACGGGTACCGCTACCCTTAAGGATGCGGTTTCGGAGGCCATGAGAGAGTGGACGCGCAGGATAGCCGACACCCATTACTGTCTCGGTTCCGTCATGGGACCCCATCCCTTCCCCACCATAGTGAGGGATTTCCAGTCTGTGATCTCCAAAGAGATCAAGGCTCAGATGCTGGAAAAAGAAGGGAAGCTTCCGGATGCGGTGATCGCATGTGTTGGCGGAGGCTCGAATGCCATGGGAAGCTTCTATAATTTCATAGAGGACAAAGAGGTGCGTCTCATAGGCTGTGAGGCAGCCGGAAGGGGCATAGATACCTTTGAGACCGCAGCCACCATATCAACCGGAAGATCAGGTATCTTCCATGGAATGAAGTCATATTTTTGCCAGGATAAGTTCGGTCAGATAGCACCGGTTTATTCTATTTCTGCGGGACTGGATTATCCGGGCATAGGACCTGAACATGCCTATCTTCACGATATCGGAAGAGCTGAATACGTGCCTGTGACAGATGATGAAGCGGTTAATGCTTTTGAGTATCTTTCAAAGACCGAGGGTATAATACCCGCTATAGAGTCGGCGCACGCAGTGGCTTATGCCATGAAGATCGCAAAGGAATACACACCGGACAAGACCATAGTCATCACCATATCCGGAAGAGGCGACAAGGACTGCGCCGCAATTGCAAGGTACAGAGGGGAGGATATCCATGAGTAATATAGGAAAAGCTTTTGAGAACGGAAAGGCATTTATCGCCTTTATCACATGCGGTGATCCGGATCTGGAGACTACCAAAGACATAATACGCGAAACCGCTGCAAACGGAGCGGATCTTATAGAGCTCGGCATACCCTTTTCCGATCCCACCGCAGAGGGTCCGGTGATACAGGCTGCCAACGAGAGAGCCTTAAAGGGCGGAGTCACAACGGACAAGATCTTCGATATGGTGCGTGAGATCAGAAGTGAAGTGACAATTCCTTTTGTGTTCATGACCTATGCAAATGTGGTATACTCATACAATGCGGATAAGTTTATTTCCACATGTAAAGAGATAGGTATAGACGGACTGATCTTACCGGATCTTCCTTTTGAGGAAAAGGAGGAGTTCGCTCCCATCTGTACCAAATACGGAGTGGATCTCATATCCCTTGTAGCACCCACCTCAGAGCAGAGAGTTGCCATGATAGCGGAGAAAGCGGAAGGATTTTTGTACATTGTATCAAGCCTCGGTGTCACCGGAACCAGGAGCGTTATAGATTCGGACCTCGGATCCATCATAAAAACCGTGAGGGAGAACACAACGGTTCCATGCGCCATAGGCTTCGGGATCTCAACGCCGGAACAGGCTGCACAGATGGCATCCATATCGGATGGCGCCATTGTCGGCAGTGCCATCATCAAGATCATGGAAAAATACGGCAAGGATTCTCCGCGGTACGTGGGTGAATATGTGAAGAGCATGAAGGATGCCATAAGAGGACTGTAAGATCATTCCGTAGTAGATTATTTACGGGAAAAAGAGGGCAGAGATGTCGAACGGGATCATAGTATTTCAGAAAATGATAGTGTTGCTCACCATGATGATGGTGGGCTTCTTTTCTTACAAAAAAAGATTGTTAAACAAAGAGGCGTGTAAACATCTGTCTAAGCTGGTGGTCAATATCTTAAATCCACTGTTACTGATAGATGGTGTCATCGGAAAAGAAAGTGGCGGAAATGTATCACTTGTATGGCTCAACATACTGATGGTGGTGGTATATTTTCTGTTGCTTTTTGTTTTGGGATTCCCGGTGGTGAAACTGTTGGGAATAGAAAAAAATAAGACTGCGGTGTACAGGGTCATGCTGATGTTTTCCAATGTGGGATTTATGGGTATTCCTGTGATAACGGGGCTGTACGGCAGTGATTCCACTGTATACATCGTGTTTTATATGATAGGATATAACATCATGCTGTACACATACGGCATCTATCTGGTGAGAAAAGGAAACGGGGAAGGTGAACAGACCGGTGACGTGAGCCTTGAGGATACGCTGAAAAAGATAGTGAATCCCGGAGTTATAGCCTGCGTTGTGGCGATCCTTATCTTTGCATTCCATCCGCCGGTGCCGGGAACTGTAGTCGATATCATAACCGGTCTGGGGCAGCCTGCCGTACCACTGTCCATGATATTGATCGGCGCCTCCATGGCAGAACAGAATTTCAAGGAGATTATCACGGGAAAGAGAATGTATGCTTTCCTGTCGCTACGGCTTCTGATAATACCAATATTGGCTGCACTCGCTGTTTCGGCATTGCATCTGGACAGACAGGTCATGGGCGTTTTCGGTCTGATGCTGGCGATGCCTGTGGGCAGTATCGTGGTGCTGATAGCCACCGATCAGGGAGCGGACGAAAAACTGTGCACCAGGGGATGCGTATTGTCCACATTATTTTCGGTGCTGACGATACCGGTTGTGGCAATGTTTTTGCCGTGACATAATGATTTGGGTTTTTGACCCTTGAATCATTTAATTGAGGAGACATGATGCTGCTGAATGATTATCTGCGTAGACAATTCGGATGCAAAGTATATAAGATTGCGCTGAACGGCGGTTTCACCTGCCCAAACCGCGACGGCACTATCGATACGAGGGGGTGCATTTTCTGCTCGGCCGGTGGCAGCGGAGAGTTTGGCGGGGACGTTGACCTTGGTATCCGCGATCAGATAGAAGCAGGCAAAAAGCTGTTGTCCGCCAAGATAAAAGATGGTAAATACATAGCCTATTTCCAGGCCTACACAGGGACGTATGCAGATGTTGAAAGATTGAGAAGATTATATACCGAAGCGATAGAACACGAGGATATTGCGGTATTGTCCATCGCCACGAGACCGGATTGTCTGGACGGGGATATTTTGGAGCTTTTAGGTGAGCTCAACAGGATAAAACCTGTGTGGATCGAGCTGGGGCTTCAGACAATACATCCGGAAACAGCGGAGTATATCCGTCGCGGCTACGAACTCAGTGTTTATGATGAGGCGGTAAGGAGCTTAAGAAAGCGGGGGATCGAGGTGATCACCCATGTGATCTTAGGGCTTCCCGGTGAGACTCCGGAAGATATGATAAAAACAGTTCAATATGTTTGCGACGGCGGAGCGACCGGCATAAAGCTGCAGCT
>JAFYAD010000248.1 GCA_017540915.1 Lachnospiraceae bacterium | reverse complement strand
GATGACAATGTCTTCCGGACAGTACGCGTTAACCCGTATGAAAGAAGCCTCGAATTTCAAAAGTCAAAGTGGATTGGATCTTGGAGTTATAGATCATTATAACGGTTCTGAACGCAGCGTGAAAACCCTTTCCGGCGGTGAATCTTTTATGGCTTCACTATCCCTTGCACTTGGCTTATCGGATGAAGTCCAGTCATCAGCGGGCGGCATCAGTATAGATACTATGTTCGTGGATGAGGGTTTCGGTTCCCTTGATCCGGAATCCCTGGATCAGGCTTATAAAGCTCTTGCAGGATTGACTGAGGGTAACAGACTTGTGGGGATCATCTCTCATGTAGCCGACCTGAAAGAACGCATAGATAAGCAGATCCTTGTGACCAAAAACAAGAGCGGCGGCAGCGTAATAGAGTATTCCCTTGCATAAACATCTGTTATTTGCTAAAATCATATGTGTTCGGAAGATATTTTTCCGAAATATTACAGACTATTCAAAGGGAGACTAACATGAAATACTTTGGTACAGACGGATTCAGAGGACTTGTAAACGTAGATCTTACTGTAGAGCATGCATTGAAGATAGGTCAGTTTTTGGGATATTATTTTACAAAACAGAAAGGCTCACCTGCAAAATGCGTGATCGGAAAGGATACAAGGCGTTCCAGCTACATGTATGAATACGGCGTAGCCGCTGGCGTTACCAGTTCTGGCGCGGATGCTTATCTTATGCATGTGACCACAACACCGTCGGTTTCATATATTACCAAGGCAGAGGATTTTGATTTCGGCATCATGATCACTGCAAGCCACAATCCCTATACTGATAACGGCATAAAAGTCATTGATGCAAGCGGCAATAAGATGAGCGAGGATGTTTTGCAGCAGATAGAAGATTATATTGACGGACTTATCACTCTGCCTGAAAACACCAATGTAGGCAAATGCAAGGACTACCTCATGGGACGAAATGCTTACATAGGGTATCTTACAGCCATACCGCAGAAGTCATACCGCGGATACCGCATTGGTCTTGACTGTGCAAACGGTGCTGCCAGTACAATTGCCAAAAGTGTATTTGATATATTGGGAGCCGATGTTTTCTGCATTAATAACACCCCTGACGGCGAGAATATAAATGTTGACTGCGGTTCCACACATATTGAAAAGCTGCAGGAATATGTCAGAGAACAGCACCTCGACATAGGCTTTGCCTTTGACGGAGATGCAGACAGATGTCTCTGTGTGGATGAAAAGGGAAATGTGATAGATGGAGACGGCATAATGTACATTGCCGGCACCTATCTTAAAGAGAATGACGGACTCAATAATAACACGGTCGTCGTGACTTCAATGTCAAACCTTGGTCTCTTAAATGCCTTAAGATCAAGGGATATAAACGTATGCATCACTGATGTGGGTGATAAATATGTTTCGGCTGCGATTCACGAGCATGGATATTCCATAGGCGGAGAGCAGTCCGGACACATTATCTTTGATAAATACGCTACTACAGGTGACGGAATATTGACAGCCATCATCATGACCAACATTCTGATCCACAAGAAGACCATAGCCAGCGTATTGTGCAAGGATCTTACCATAATGCCGCAAAAACTCAAAAACATACGCTCTGAGAAAAAAGATCAGATTATGAAAGAGCCCGCTGTTCAGCAGTTTGCCGAAGATTTCAACAAAAAACTTGATGGTAAAGGCAGGCTCTTACTCAGAAAGAGCGGCACGGAGCCACTCATCCGTATCATGGTAGAGGCGGCTAGTGATGAGCTCTGCGACAGTTACATATCTGAGGTTGAAGATTTTCTGAAGGCTTACATGTAAACGTGGATTTCTTTAAAACATTTATATTATCGAATGTTTCCTGAAAGCTTATTTGTAATCCGATGTATTTTTGATAGCTATTCATATATTGTTCATAATACAAAAAACTGAAAGCCTTTATAAAACATCATCTTTTCCATATTATAACATTAAAAAAGCTGTCCGGATAACGGGCAGCTTTTTATTAAGATCAATCTTCTCTGAGTTTTACAATTCGTGCGGCTTTCCGCCTGTTCTCATCGGCCTGGGCAGCATAGTGTTTTCTGGTGGTATTGATATCGGAATGTCCCAACACATCAGCCACAAGATAAATATCTCCGGTTTCCTTGTAGAGCGTAGTGCCGTATGTGGAGCGCAATTTATGCGGAGTGATGGGCTTTAAGGGTGTCACGGTGCTGGCATATTTTTTGACAAGCTTTTCCACAGCACGAACACCAATGCGCTGCTTTCTGAGACTGAGGAAAAATGCATGTTCGTTCTCGTCGGCAGTTACTGTATTTTTTCGCTCATCAAGGTAGGAGAGCAGGGCGTCGTTAACCTCATCGCCAAAATAAAGCATCTGTTCCTTGCCGCCTTTGCGGTGAACCTTCAATGCCTGATTTTTAAAATCGATGTCATTCATATCCAATCCTACGAGCTCGGAAACACGGATCCCGGTGCCAAGCAGAGTGGTCACTATGGCAAGGTCGCGGACTCTGGTCTTATCGGCGAACACCTTTTGATTTTTTGTGAGATTTTCCCCTGACTCCATGGTATCCAGCAATTCCACAACTTCGTCTGTCTCAAGTCTGATAATATTTTTTTCATGCTGATT
>JAFYAD010000247.1 GCA_017540915.1 Lachnospiraceae bacterium | reverse complement strand
TAAAGTCGAGCTGCATTGACATGAGACGCTCTATATCAACGGTCTCACCGCTGTCATTCGTCAGGACACTGCGCCTTGTGATAACATCCGTATCATAGAACACATCATAATAAAGCTTTAATACCAATCCATAGAACTTGTCTGTATATATCACAACCAATTCAACCGGATCGTAGCCCGTTACAGTCTTTTCATCTTTCTCCCCGATGTCCGCCATATATCCTCCGGGCATGTCTTTTAAGGCTGTTTCTTTGGAGTTTATGATAAAATCCGAATACACAAAATCGCAGGTACGTCCGCCGTCGTGATGTATTATCTCCACAAAGGGCTCTCTGATATCGCCCTTACCGTAAGAGCTGAACTCAAACCGCATATCCTCCGGGGAATACTGCATGTGCTCTTTATCATAAACATTGGTATTTCCGGGCACAAATGCATGTTTTTCCACCAGTATATCCGCATCGGAAGCTCCTTCGATCCTGATGCGTCTGCCATAATAGATATGCTCGGACTGGCCTATAGGCAAAATCTTAAAAGCATAGGTTGTATTAGCCGTATCCAGTACAAAAAGTCCGTCAAGATATCTTATCATGCTGCCGCCTTTCCCCTCAACCGTTGTGTCTGCTCTCAAGCTCTTTATTGATCTCCTCCATCTTCTCCTCCGTCAGGATAAATTTCTTAAAGAAGATGAACAGAGCGATCAGCATTCCCGCTATGGGCAGCACCGTCATGGTCATACGGAGTCCGGTGAGATTCGCGGTCTTTGATGCAGCCTCCACTACATCAGATGTATCTTTTGAGATGTTAAAAGCATCGAGAGCGATTCCGGTGATGAAGACTGCAACACCGCTGGCAAGCTTTACCACAAAGGTCTGCATTGAAAAGATGACAGACTCGTCTCTCCTGTTGTTTTTCAGTTCGCCGTAATCAACGGTGTTGGCCAGGAAAACCGTGGTGAGCACCGTCAGAAGACCGAATGCCACAAACACAAAGAATCCCGGGATCAGCAGCAATACAAGGCTCTTCACCCCTGCCATCATCATGATCAAAAGTACGGCATACCCTCCGATGGCAAAGCCAAAGCTCATATAGCAGACCTTTGTGACACTCAAAAACTTACGTGCCAGAGGATAGATCAGCATCATGGAGATGATCTGCATTCCGCCGCCAAAGGTATTGAACAGCACGAAGGTTCCGTTCCAGTCCTGACCGCCTATGTCATATTTAAAGAAATAGATCAAAAGGTTTGATGTGATATAAAGCGAAGCATTCACCAGCACTATGGTGATGACCACAGCCATGGCCTGGTCATTTGACACCAGAGCCTTAAACATGGCTCCGATGGACGGAGACTCCATGTCTACACTGGATTTCTCTTTGACCATGATGCATGTGATAGTGATGAACACTATGAATAAAACAGCTACGATAAGGGCAAACCATGAAAAGCCGCTGCGTTCGATGGGGTTATTGACCAGCGCAAGCTGTGTTTCCAATTCACCCAGCTTTACCGCATCCGCATTCTCACCCAGCGCCTCTATCTGAACCCTGATATCGGCTGCCTTTGCTGCCTCCTCCGGATGACTGATACCACCCAGCATTGGTACAAGCAACATCGTGACTACAGTGATGAGCGCGCTGCCTACACCTGCGCAGGAACGGGCCATTGCCGTGAGACCTTCTCTCTCTTTTCCGCCCTCTGTGAATGCCGGGATCATCGACCAATAGGGGATATCCATCATAGTGTAGGTCACACCCCAGAGTATGTAGAAAACAGCAGCATAAACCGCAAGTCCGCTGCCTGTGAGCGCCGGCGGTGCGGAGAATACCACCCACAATACTACAGCATTCAATATGGTGCCTATCAAAAGCCAGGGTCTGAACTTACCCCATTTGGTTCTGGTCTTTGCCACTATAACTCCCATTATGGGATCGTTAAATGCGTCAAAAACGCGGGCAGCCATCATGATGGCACCCATGACCGTACCCTTTATCCCCAGCAGATCCTGGTAATAATACAGGATATAGCTGGCGCTCAGCATGTACACCATGTCTTTTCCAACGGCACCCAGACCGTAGGAAACCTTCTCTTTGGTATTCAGTTTCATAAAATCCCCCCTTCAAGTCATCTCATCCCGGCCAACAGCAGATCATATTCCCTCTCCAACTCCTCATTTCCCTTCAACTGAGGATATCTGATCAGACAACCGTCAGATCAAACTCTCTCGTCTCACATCCTTCCGATGATATCTTTACATTGATATTGCCTTTGCTGCCTGCTGATCTCACGTAGAAACCTCCCATACCACCGTTCAGTGAGATAACATCCGGACCTATGAGTTCTCCGGCGCCGCTCACCTCTATCTTAACAGGATCATTGGCAAAGGACAGGATGTTTCCGTTTTCGTCCTCCATCCTTATCCTCACAGCGCAGACATCGTATGACACCCGCTCATACAGCACCTTGCTGCTCAGATCACAGGCGATGACCTTCCTTGTCATGGGCTTTCTGACCACAGTCTTTACAACTTCACCGCCTTTTATTGCTTCGAACTTATATACCGTGGACTCTCCGCCCCAGTCACCGATATGTCTTGTATACAGATCGATACCCTCTGATGCCTTCAGCCCGTGAACTGTCACAAGCCTTGCTATATCTAACATAACTGCAGGTGATATATGAGCCGTTCCTGTGCGTACCACCGAATTGAAATCTCTCTTCAGTATCTTCCTCTGTGTCGGAGTAAGCCCCTCCTCGCTCTCCAATGCATCTCCCACATAATCGTCTATCAGGATCGGACCGTGACGCATCGATTTATAGGGTGTATCCTTTGGAAAATACTCTTTTATGAAGCTGTCGTTTTTGTACATCTTCACGCTGTCCGCATTGGTATATATCCAGATCTCACCGCGGTTGCAGCCCGGATGTTCACCTATGTCAAAGCTTGAGCTTATCTCCAGAAATACATCCCTGCGGTAAACGCTGTAAGGAGCGGCTGCAAGCTTTGGATTTCTGAACATATCCATGACTCCGTGATAGCAGATACGGTCGCCGGAACCGAAGTCTTTGTGTGTGTTATAGTCAAACATACACCATGCAAAGCTTCCGCAGATGTCCTTTTCCTTGGCAACATCATCCAAAACCTTTACATGTCTTAACGCATGCTCCGATCTTTTCTCCTCCCAGTCATATGTCTTGGTGGGGAACATATGACCGTTGTACTCCGTTATGAGATAAGGCTTTGACATGTCGGAAGTAACCTTCGACCTCGGCTCACAGCCCTTATTATCACCGGAGTGAACAAACTCATTGTAGGTATAAACATCCTCAAACAGATGGCTCTTTTTGAAATTGCGGACACCGCCCGTCGGTCTCGACGGATCCATATTGTGGGCAGCCGCATTGGTGCGGATATAAAAATCATCATCATCCACGGACTCATTGATCCTGACACCCCATATTATGATGGAAGGATGATTTCTGTACTGTCGTACCATGTCTTTGGTATTCTGGACAGCTTTGTCTTTCCAGTTGTCATCTCCTATATGCTGCCAGCCCGGGATCTCCGTAAATACCAAAAGTCCAAGACGATCGCACTCGTCGATAAAATAGTGTGACTGAGGATAATGTGAAGTCCTGACCGCATTCACCCCCAGCTCTTTTTTGAGAAGCTTAGCGTCATATCTCTGCATGCTCTCCGGCATTGCATAACCCACGTAAGGATAGGACTGATGGCGGTTTAAGCCTCGAATCTTAAGTCTCCTACCGTTTAAGAGGAAACCCTTTTCCGTGAACTTTGCCTGTCTGAAGCCGGTCATCACGGCTCTCCTGTCGATAAGTCTCTCTCCGTCATACAGGAAGGTCTCGATCTCATAACGGTTCGCCCGCCTGATGTCCCAGAGTTTCACATTCAAAATCTCTCTGTGGGTCAAAACACTGAAATCCTCACCTTCGGGAACCATATC
>JAFYAD010000246.1 GCA_017540915.1 Lachnospiraceae bacterium | reverse complement strand
TCCTCATAATGTCCGCCATCCATATGTGACGCCATACGCACGATAACACTGTCCAGCGGCAAGACTCCACGGTCTATCTCATCCCATTCACCCCTGGCGAATATACCATCAAACAGCTTTTTGACCAGCTCCTCCGGATCCTCTTTGCTCCAAAAGGGTTTTGCTCCGTTTTTCTTCGCATATCCCTTCAGAAAAAAATCATATTCATCGCTTTTGATAAGTTCCGTAAGCCAGTTCATCCAATTGTAATGTATCAATACTCTCCCGATGTCAAATACAACATTATTGATCATATTATGCCTTCCGTCATTTGTCTTGCACACAAAAAAATATTCTTTTATATTTTATAACTATCATCAACATTATTCAAGAACAAATAACTACAGATAATACAAGAAACCCGGTCCATAACGGACCGGGCTTCCTTTAGCATGGTTAAAGTTTATAATGATCGATCTTTCCGTCAGAAGGCTTTACAAGATAGAAGTTATCTCCGCTGTAGAGACCTCTGTATTCGTAGTCATTTCCGTCAAGGGATGTGTCAAGCTTGATCTTAAAGCCTTTTTCCTTGCTGTAGCTGAAGAGATAGTATGAATACCACTCATCATAATCTTTGTCGTAGTCACATGTCCCGAAACCGATGAGATTCTTTCCGGGGCTTACCAGAAGAGCCTTGTAGTAATAGCTTATGGCATCACAGTAATCCTCGTCATCCAGTACGAGTGTGTTCTCTATAACAGGATTCAAAGGATCTGTCACATCGAACATCACAAGCTTGATACCGGCTCTCATGACACCGCCGTATCCGTTGTCTACTGTCTCAAAGCCAAGACCCAGCACATGATTGTCATCCCAGATGTGGAGATAATCAGAGTATCCCTCTATCTCAACCTCACCCAAAAGCTTCGGATTTGAAGGATCGGAGATATCTGCCACAAACAGCGGATCGATACTCCTGTATGTTATAAAGTATACATAATCGCCGAGATAACGTGCCGCATAAACATACTCGCCCTCTGCTATACCACTGATCTTGCCGATCTCTTTCATCTTGGGATCCAGCATGAACATGGTATTGGTAGTGTTGTTCTTTTTATATGCAGTAGTCAGTACCATAAGGTTTCCGTCGATCTCATGGATCGCAAAGCTGTCCTGAATGTATCCATTTACTACTGCAGCGCCGCCGCCATACATATGTCCGCCGCTTAAGGATATCTTTCCTATATGGGTGTTCTGAGTATCATAACCGTAGCCGCCATATTCCGTCTCATAGAAATATATGGATTTGTCGCTCACATAGATCTGTCCGTATCCATTGGCAACGGTCTTTGTATCGATGATAGTATCGCAGTCATCTATATCAAAAGAAGATATAACGCAGGATGAAGTATAATTATCCTTTATAAAGATATCCTTGGCTGCGATCGGCTCATCATTGATGCATGGTATAAATACCGATACATCCTTGAGAGCTTCTTTTCTGGTAAGACCATCCGGACGATACATATCGTAATTTGTGAAAAGATAGAGCTTATCGTCGATGAGCCTGCTGGTGTTATAGTAACCGTCCTGTTTTACCTGACCCATGTATTTTGCCTCGGTGCGGTCGGATATATCATAACACATGGCTACTGTAGCTCTGTCTCTGTTATAGTCATAGTCATATATGTAAAATCCTTTTTCAAGCCAGTCGTAATCATCGTTATAGACCTGTTTGTAATTGGGAGTTTCAACCTCTGTAGCTACGACCACCAGAACATCACCGTGAACATACATTTCATGGTAATAATATTCGGTATCATCATCATCTGTCTCTATTTCGGTCTTTTTGCCCGGTTTTCCGTTTCTGATGTCCGTGATGCTGATACAGTCATCTTCCAGCATGTAAATATACTTACCGTCTATCTTTACGATATCACCTTCGTCCACGCCCTCATGCATTACATTGGTGGTGGAAAAATCATCGGAACCGGTAGCGGTAGATTCTGAAGCGGAACTGTTTTCCGCAGCCGGGACTGAATCCGCTGTAGCGCCCTTTGCCGCCCCGGACAAAGAATCTCCGGCATCAGATTCTTCCGCAAATGCAAATTCTTCCACATCATCGGTATAAAGGTCCGAACCGTAATAATAATATCTCTCACTCAGAAGATCATAGATCTCACCGTAGTTTTTGGCATGATCATAATCTCCTATGGATGCGATGGTGGTGCTGGATGATGCGATGGCATGGTTCTTTCCTTCGGAGCCTGTATTCGAAGCTGTCTGGCTGTCCCCTGTACCCGTGGAATTTCCCGTGCTTGCGGAATTGCCTGTGCTTGAAGAATTACCGTTGTTATCTGTTTTGCCCGTATCGGTTGATGATGTACCACCTGCCGCGCTGCTATCGTCAGAGCCTGCGTTGGCGGAATCTGCTTTTCCCGCATCGGCAGATGAAGAGTCGTCCGCGCTGTCTTCGGTATTTTCATCAGTCTTTTCCATGGCCGTTACATCATCGGAGTTTTCTTTATCCGATACATCTTTTTCATCCTGAGAAGTTACAGCGACCTGTGTGTCACCGTTATCCGATCCGTCTGAATCAGCTGCGCTTTCTGTAGTACTCTCGCCTGTTGCGTCCGCTTCATTAGCCGGTGCTGCTTCATCTGCCTGTGCCTCGTATGCAACATCGGCAGACGCAGTCTCTGTCTTCTGTAGTCTACTCTGTCTCCAGGTCACTCCGCCCAACACAGCCACTGCCACAACAGCTGCAGCGGTAACTCCCGCCTGAAGGCGTCTCTTCCAGAGCAGGCTGCCGTATTTTTTACCCGTTGTGGGATCCGCCTCCGTTATAAACTTGTCATCGATCTCGCTGACTGCTTTTTTTATCTCGTCGTTTTTCATATTTTTATTCCCTCCGTTCTAAGATATTCTCTAAGATCTTCGCGCATACGGTGTAAACTCACCTTAATGTTACTCTCCTTAAGACCTGAGACCTTTGATATTTCCGAAACCGAAAGACCGTAAAAATATCTCTGCACAAACATGATGCGTCTGCTCTTTTTCTGTTTGGACAGGAATGTATTCAAAAGATCTCCCAGCTCGCAGTCATCACCTACTGCCTGTGCATTTGGATCCGCGATGCACTCTGACAGTTCGTCGTCTATCTCAACAAATGATGCGCTGCGCTTTTCG
>JAFYAD010000245.1 GCA_017540915.1 Lachnospiraceae bacterium | reverse complement strand
GTAATGCCTTGTGGCAACCGCATACTCTTCAGTCAGGTTGTTTATCATCATGTCTAACATCATGGTGTCTGCGTCCTGAGATCCGGAGAAAAGATTTAAACTCTTAAACTCAAGTCCACAGTACCGCAGGGTCTCGCCGTTTTCACTGTAGATGTTAAAGTTCTTCTTGGGGAAATGCCTTCCGGCGTGCCCCTGAATACCGATCCTGCAGTTTTCTATCTGAGTGAGTTTTTTATCCTCATCCCAGAAATATACAAGGGCCGGAACACGGTATTTTTTACCTTTCTGCATGTAATTGGCATCATTGAAGGTTGCCCTGTCGACTTTTTCCCCGTCAGCCTGCATTTTCCTCGCTTTTTCGATACAGTTCTCTCCCATCATGTACAGGCCGTTCACCGGATCAAAAAGGCCGTCGGGATCGGATATGATGCTCACAACACCCATGCCGTCATACCCTTTTTTATCCTGCATTCCCACAAAATAGACTGCATTTATGACCTCGCTTTTGTGACCGTGGGCATCGATCCTGACCGCCCTGACCACAGTTGCCTTGTCAATAAGCCCCTGTGGTACCTCATATTGAAAATCCTTTGAGTTGAGTATTCCGGGCGCCTCCGCAAACTCCGGCATAATATGCGGAGAAATCTGTCTTATCATACTGTAAACATTGGGATTTGAGCTGGCATCGGATATTTTGATGGGAAATAGATAACGCGCGGAATCTTCTCCCGGCTCGCTCCCGTCCAGAGTATAGAATATCCTGCCTCCGCCCTGAATATTGAGATAAAACGGTTCATCATAAAAACCGGAGCTCCTGTCAAAGGACAGCTCTCCGGTTATATAATACAATTTATACGCCAGAACACATAACGCAGCGCATATTAAAACGCCTGTCACGGCTATGGCGATTATTTTTCGTCGGTTAGATCCGTGTTTTTCCATGGTAAATATATGGTCTTTATCAAAGTGTTTTCTTCATCTTGAGGATATTCTTGCCCTCTTTGTATTCGTAGGTAACATCATCCATCATCTTCTTGGTCATGAATATACCGAGTCCGCCGATCTTATCCTCATCCGATATAATGTCATCCCCGGGATCTTCCTTAGCTAACGGATCGAATGGCACGCCGTTATCCATGAAGGTAATGGTCACAGTGACCGGATTTCCCGTCAACTCAACCCTCACTGTAGCCCTGCCCTTATCCGGATTATAGGCATAGTGCGCTATATTGACAAAGATTTCCTCTGCTGCCACGCATATCTGCATCTTCACCTTAGGTGAACAGTCGGTTTCTTCGAGATTCTGCTCCAAAAACTCCAATACTTCATCGAGCATGGAATCGTCAGCATCAACTTCGATTTCCTTTAATATATCACCCATATATTCTCCTTTCGGGCACCCCTCTGATATCGCCGATAAATCACAAACATACGTATTGTCAGTAAAGCACCGGGGCTTTGTCTGTAGCGAGCCGTTCAGATTTAAGCATCTCGACATGATTTTATAATAAATCTCCTATTTTTTCAACGCTTACAGCAGTATTTTTACAAAAAATACAAAATTGCAAAAATGTATGGGTCCACGGTCACAAAAATTTAACACTTTTTCTCTTTTCATAATGCCTATAATACTGTAAAATCCTATAAGGTAAAATTTTGGGATTATGTAAAGCAGGTTATGAAAACTGCAGATCGTCCCAGGGGATCCGCCGCAAGCGGTACCCTTCAGGATCAAATTCAGAGGAAAAACAGATGAAAAACAGAATATTTAAACGGTTCACAGCCGGACTCTTAACCGCAGCGCTTATCTTTTCGCCATTGGGCAGCGCGGGATACATAAAAGCAGCTACCGACTTAAACGACCTTAGACAGATAAGATTTACCATGCCCTATGGCAATGGCGACTACATATTGACAAAGAGCATCACCGGTGTTACCGGTATTTCGATCTCCGGCGATGTGAAGATAGACTTAAACGGGCACAAGATCAGCGGAAGTTCATTTGCAGGGCCGCTGTTCAAGGTAGGCAGCGGACACACCCTGACAATAACCGATTCAAAGGGCGGCGGCTCCATCGTAAATGAAAACAATCAGGAAGCCGTGGGCTGTTACGGCGGAACACTGAACATATCAGGAGGAACGTTCTACGGAGTAAAATACGGCGTCAAGATGACGGGCGGCAAACTAAACATATCGGGAGGCACCGTAAAAGGCGATTCCGAGGCCATATACATGCAGAAAGGAACCCTCAACATGACCGGTGGCAAAGCGCAGACCACCTGTGATACGGGCTGCGCCCTCTATATGGCAGACGGGAACGCCGAGATTTCCGGCGGCACCCTGTCAGCATCCGGTACATATGCAACCGGCATCACCATGAAGAACGGTTCCCTTTATCTTAAAAACGGGACTCTCAAATGTACGGAAGCCCACTCCTACGGTCTTCTGGCCGAAGGCGGAGAGGCATATATTTCGGGTGGTAAGATCAAGTCCGGAGGAACACTGTCCACCGGTATCGGCGTCCGAAGCGGAGGTCTTGTGAATATCAGCGGAGGCTCCATCACATCCACCAACAGGGGTATCGTGTTGACCGGTGCATCTGCCGACTCACCCGCAGGCCTTGACATGTCCAAGGGCGACATAAAGATAAACGGCCCCTACGGAAACGCCATCATAATGAACAAAAACGTTGACGTGAACATTACAGGCGGTTCCCTGTCCACACCTGAAGGGTATCCCGAGCTGCTCACCAAAAAGAACACAACCGGAAACATCTTCGTATCCAAAAAAGTTTCAAAAAAAACAAGAATGGTACAACGCTATTCCGAAGATGATTTTTCTTTCTTTGCGGACAACGGCACAACCTACAGCAGGAATATGCTCATAACAGACCCCCACGATCTGTATTCGGCAGTCAACGACGCCTCTTCAAAGCTCAACACTACCATTGAAGTGACCGTGGATGAAGCAACTCTTGCTGCATTCGAGCATTACAGCGCCGAGTGGTTCGCCGGAAAAGCTTTTGATGTTCAGTCAGAGGCAGACGTAATTTATTCGGAAGAGAGCTCGGAAGCACAGGATTTATATGACGAGTATTTCGATAGTAAATCCTATACAGGAGAGATAACCGAATTCGGTGACATAACGTATGATCCTGCAGTATCCGGCAACGAGGCGACGGTCGCGACCTACACTCTCACCATAAACCCTCTGTACACACTGTTTTATGAGACCTCAATGCTGCTTCAGAAAAAGGCAAAAAAGAAGGCTGCATCCCCGGATGCACAGGAATATGCGGCAAAGATCAGCAAGATCTTAAAGACCACCGTATCCGGCAAAAAGACCGACAAAGACAAGATCAAAGCAGTACACGATTATATGGTGAAAACATACAGCTATGACTTTGCAGGAGATGAGGACAGCGCAGGCTTCTACGGCCCGCTGACCAACAACCTCGCAGTCAGCACAGGCTATTCGGAGCTCTTCTGCCTGTTCATGTCCGCCCTGGGCATCGAATCCGACACAGTAACCGGGTACAATACCCAGAACATAGGTACACGCATCCTTCACACATGGAACAGCGTGACACTTGATAAAACTGTTTATTATGTGGATGTGACATGGGATGACTCCACAGATTCTACGGATTATTATATGAAGGAAGAGGATGCATTCTATAAAGACGGGTATCATGTGCCTTTGTCGTAGGATTATTGGGCAAGTTTGGCAGGCAATTTACGGGTTTAGGGTTTTAGGATTTTAGGGTTTAGGATTCTAGGATTCTAGGCTCTTAGC
>JAFYAD010000244.1 GCA_017540915.1 Lachnospiraceae bacterium | reverse complement strand
GGAAAGGTTTATCCCTCAACCCTTGTTTCCGCAAAAGAAGCCGGAGTGGACAAGATATATAAGTGCGGCGGCGCCCAGGCTATAGCAGCCATGGCTTTCGGTACAAAGTCCGTACCAAAGGTGGACAAGATCGTGGGACCGGGCAACATCTATGTAGCCCTTGCAAAAAAGGCTGTATTCGGACATGTTTCAATCGATTCGGTGGCAGGTCCTTCTGAGATTTTGGTATTAGCCGATGAGAGCGCAAATCCGAGATTTGTAGCAGCAGATCTCTTGTCACAGGCAGAACATGACGAGATGGCATCCGCTATTCTCGTAACAACTTCTGAGGATCTTGCAAAAAAGGTTTCCGACGAGATAGACGGATTCTTAAAGGTTCTTTCACGCAGCGAAATCATAGCAAAGTCTCTGGACAATTACGGCTACATTCTGATAGCCGACAACATGCAGGATGCTATCGACTGTGCAAACGAGATAGCATCAGAGCACCTGGAGATCGTGACTGTGAACCCCTTCGATACCATGACACGCATCAGAAATGCAGGCGCAATATTCCTGGGAGAATATTCTTCCGAACCTCTGGGTGACTATTTTGCGGGACCGAACCACGTTCTGCCCACAAACGGTACAGCGAAGTTCTTCTCGGCACTGTCGGTAGATGATTTCATCAAGAAGAGCTCCATTATCTCGTATTCAAAAGAGAGACTTGAGGAAGTATACAAGGATATCGCTGCGTTTGCTGAATGCGAGAAGCTCACCGCTCACGCAAATTCCGTAAAGGTAAGATTTGAGTGATGATCCGCTTTGTTTTTGATAATATGATTTATGGGTTAAAAATAAATTTTCAGATTGTTTCGTGCTTAACATTTATGTAAGGTTTTAGACTTTTGTAATATAGGAAGGAAACAGAAATGGATAATAAGATATTGATCGCTTCGATCTATCTGAAAAACGGAAAACCTGTGTTTTCCAGAAATGATCATTCACCTGCGGGAGAACTGGATGATCTGGCTAAGATCTATAATGATAACGGCATCGATAAGATCCTGTTGTTTGACCTGTCAGATGATGACGATGAGCATGAGATCAATCTTCTGGCCATGAGACAGTTTAACAGACTGTCCGAGATCCCCACCTGCGGAGCCGGCAATATCAAGAGAATGGAAGACATCAGAAGGCTCATGATGGCAGGCTGCAAGCAGATAATGCTGAACGCCGCCAGAAATGAGAGCCTTGATCTGGCGAAGGAATGCGCCACCAGATATGGCAAGGATGTTATATTAGCGTCGATCCACAATGTGGATTTCATATTCAAACATCAGGCGGACATAGAGACTCTGTTTCATGAGCTCTATATCATGAGCGGTACGGTGCTGGATGCGGTTGATATCCTCTCCGACACACCCTACGATATTTTTTATGACGGAGAGGACACAAAGGAGATATATGATCTTCTGAACCGTGAGAATGCAAGAGGTGTCTGCGGTCCGTTCATATCTGATCCAAAGTCTGATATCATGAAGCTAAAGAATTCTCTGTCGGAGATGGGGCTTACCATAGATAATTTCAAGCCTGCCCTGAGATTTTCAGATCTCAAGCTTGATGCCAACGGACTTATCCCCTGCGTGGTGCAGGATTACAAGACAGATGAGGTGCTGATGGTGGCTTACATGAACGAAGAGTCCTTTGACATGACCATCGCCAGCGGCAAGATGACATATTTCAGCAGGAGCAGACAGGAGATCTGGGTAAAGGGAGCCACCAGCGGCCATGTTCAGTATGTTAAATCATTGACCGCGGATTGCGATAAAGACGCGCTCCTCGCAAAGGTTTCGCAGATCGGTGTTGCCTGCCATACAGGTGCTTACTCATGCTTCTTTAACGACATTCTGCAGAAGCGTTACGACGAGAGAAAACCCTTAAAAATACTGGAAAATCTTTACCTTGAGATACTTGAAAAGAAGATCTCTCCGGAGGAGGGTTCTTACGCCAACTTCCTGTTCGACAAGGGACTTGACAAGATATTGGAGAAACTGGGAGCGGAGACATCAGAGCTCATAATCGCTTCCAAGAACTCTTCCGTAGATCAGATCAAATACGAGATCTCCGACTATATCTATCACCTCATCGTTTTGATGGTGGAGAAAGCCATCACCTGGGAAGATATAAGTCAGGAGCTTTCCAGAAAATAACAGCCTTAGACCATGAGCATTTGTACCGGAGGGAAAGATGCGTTCCTGTGCACTGAGAGATGAAATATTATTAAAAACAGACAATCCTGCCCGGTACATAGGCGGAGAGTACAATAGCGTAGAAAAGGATCCGGCATCGGTGAAGATACGGTTTGCCATGTGTTTTCCAGATGTCTACGAGATAGGAATGTCTCATCTCGGCATACAGATATTGTATGATATGTTCAACAAACGTGAGGATGTATGGTGTGAGAGGGTGTATTCCCCCTGGCCGGATCTCCATGCGGTCATGAAAGATGAGAAGATCCCTCTGTTCACATTGGAATCACAGACTCCTGTCAGAGATAAGGATTTTCTGGGTATCACGATACAATACGAGATGTGCTATACGAACATCCTGCAGATATTGGATCTGTCGGGGATCCCGTTTTACGCAAAAGACAGGGACGAGAGCTTTCCTTTAGTGATAGGCGGTGGTCCCTGTACGTATAATCCGGAGCCTTTGGCACCGTTTTTCGATATTTTTTATATCGGAGAGGGAGAGGTCAGCTATGATGAGCTTTTTGACCTCTACATAAAACACAGGAGCAGACCCGAAGGTTACGATAAGACAGCGTTTTTGCGGGAAGCGGCAAAGATAAAGGGTATTTATGTACCCATGTTTTACAGGGACGAATATAATGAGGACGGCACACTGAAGAGTTTTACCCCGGTCTATGACGATATCCCGGCGAAGGTGGAGAAAACGCTGGTGATGGATTTTGATAAGACATGTTACCCGGATAAACCGTTGGTGCCCTTTATAAAAGCAACCCAGGACCGCGTGGTGCTTGAGATACAGCGCGGATGTATACGTGGATGCAGATTCTGTCAGGCCGGCATGATATACAGGCCTGTCAGGGAAAAGAATATCGAAACTCTGAAAAAGAATGCGAAGGCGATGCTGGATAATACAGGAGCCGAGGAGATATCCTTAAGTTCTCTGAGTTCCTCGGATTACTCGAAGCTGGAGGAACTCATAACCTATCTTATAGATGAGATAAAAGGCCGCGGTATCAATATTTCTCTGCCGTCCCTTCGAATAGACGCATTCTCTCTGGATGTGATGAAAAAGGTTCAGGATGTGAAAAAAAGCTCACTCACCTTTGCTCCTGAGGCAGGGACCCAGAGACTCAGGAACGTTATAAATAAAGGTCTGACGGAGGATGATATCTTAAACGGCGCCGCTCTGGCGTTCAAGGGTGGATGGAATAAGGTCAAGCTGTATTTCATGCTGGGAATACCCACAGAGACCGTGGAAGATATGGAAGGCATAGCGATACTGGCGGATAAGATCGCGCGTGAGTATTACGATCTGATACCGAAATCCGAGAGGATGGGGAAATGCCAGATCACAGTCAGCACTTCATTTTTTATACCAAAGCCTTTTACACCGCTGCAGTGGGCTACCATGTTCACGAAAGAGGAATATCTCAACAGAGCCCGCACGGTAAACACAGCCGTAAAGGATCAGCTCAACCGCAAATCCATTCGTTACAACTGGCATGAGGCGGACGTGAGTGTTTTGGAGGGTGTTCTGGCCCGGGGCGACCGACGTGTCTCCGGGGCTATAGTGAAGGCTTACGAGCTTGGGCAGATATTTGACGCCTGGACGGATTATTACGACAACGAAAAATGGATGAAGGCATTCGAGCTGACAGGCATCGATCCTTCGTTTTATACATTGAGGATCAGGGAGCGGGATGAGCTG
>JAFYAD010000243.1 GCA_017540915.1 Lachnospiraceae bacterium | reverse complement strand
CTGCCATCACGGTCACCAAGCACGGTTACATACTCTCCCGGATAGACCGGTATGAAAGCTATACCGTTATCGATCTGATATGTAAATATCTCAGACAGACTGTCGCTTATGACATGGACAACCTTCGCCGCCGGATTCGTACATACCAGCCGGTTCATATACAGAGTTCTGGACAGGGCATCAAAAAACTCCTTATCCATCTCGAAATCTTCGAGTGTCGCATTGTAAAGAACCGAAAGATTGTCGTCGATCAGCCCTTCCTTCATCTCTCTCAATACAAAATCATGGATCTGATCGCGGTAGTTATCATATGTCTCATGATCAGAATCTTTCGAGGCCAGAATATTCACATACAGAGCTGCTTTCTGTCTCGCAGTCAGTGAGTTATTGTAGCGGAAATAAATGGCAACCTGCCTCGGTATCTCCTCCCTGTGTGTCTTTGACAGAGAAGCAACAAAATACTCATAAAGACCGCCAAGTTTAATATCCTGTTCGATGGCTCTCCTGTAAAGCTCATGATCCGCTTCACGTCTGAGATCGCCTTTTATCCTGTACTGGCATACAGCTCCCAAGGTATCTTTCGACGGAAACATCTCATAGCATCCCGTGATGATGCGGTCCACCAGTTTACTGTATCCCGAGGACACCCCGTACACGGACACCAGCTGGTCGCAAAGAGCCTTTCCTATGACTTTCTTTTTTACACCCCAATTTAATATCTTCAGCATCTCCGGCTTGAGATCTGTGAGATAGAATGGGTATTTGTTTAATATCTTGCAGGCATTCGCATAAAAAAACGGGCTGTTCTCTCCGTCCTTTATCCACCTGATTATCATGGAGAGCCTTATCTTTTCATCCAATCCCGGGGCATCCGGCAACAGCATGCAGTATCTGATAAAAGAATCATCCATGTTATTGGCATAAATATCCGAGATCTGGGCAAATATAGTCTCCCGCTTTTTCTCGTCAGTTTCCACAAGGTAAAGCAGACAGCCAAACAGCATACTGTCCCTCATGTCAAACTTGTCCGTACGGGTCTTCAGGGCATCCACAACAGTCCTGAAATCCTGCATCTGCTTATTGATCAACATGACATAGGCCTTGTAGAGTTCATGCCTTACCGAACCGCTGTTATAGGACTTTATCAGTTCGATAGTCTTTGTGACCCAGGCGCCGGTTACCATGATCCCCGCCAGGTATTCCTCATACATGACAGACAGTCTCAGGTTAAACTTTTTATCTCCCGCCGGGTCTTCTCTTGTCAACGTCACCTCGGATACAACGGAGACATTGACGGTTATAACTTCCCTCTGGAAGTTGTTTTCCAATACGATGCGCCCGGTATTTTCTCCTTTATACAAACGCTCTCTGTCTATAGTGAAAGACAGCCTGTACTCTCCTGCTACAAAATCGTCTTCTCTGATATATTCTTTGTCGAGATGTACAAAAGCAGAGTCCGTAGATGCCTTTATGCCGATCTTTCCGAACTCTTTTTTTCGCAGCAGTATACTCTCCGTATACTCATCGCCCAAAAGCTCAGAGAACCTTATAACATTGCGGTCCACAGTGAACATAGCCCGCTTTTTGTAGCTGGCGGCAATGAGGAATTCCTCAACGCTCCGTATCTTTCTGTAATATAGCCTGTTCTTGGTATTAGTAAGCAGCATGGAGAAGGCATCACTTTTATATATTGCCTCGGCTTCTTTGGGATTGATCTCGTAAAGCCGGGTAAAATCCGACAGCGAAGCTATCTCGCCGGTAGACGCGATGATCTTTTCTCCTATGACCCTCGCACTGAAATTGATCTGAAACTCACCGCCGTTAGTAACTATAAAAAAGCTTCCCGTATCCGTATCACCCACCTTAAGACTCTGGGCACGGTACACGAAGCTTATCTTTACATTGCCGTTTACAACGGAGTTTCGCAATTCGGTCACGTTATTATTAAAACATAGAATATCCGCTTCCAGAACGGAATCACCCTGAGTGCTGATAACGAAATCACCCTCGTACGATCCGCCAAAAGGTACATCAAATACAAGGCTTTCCGCAGAAAGTTCTACGGAAGGCCTCTCCATCTCGATATTACCCTTTGCCATTTCCTCAATCTGTCTGATCATTTCAGCTCCCCGATGTAACGGATATTAACGGATAACACATTGTAATGATGCACATCAGGCATCTTTCTCTTCAAAGAATTTTATAATGCCCTTTGCGGCATTCTTTCCTGCTCCCATGGCCAGGATAACAGTTGCAGCACCTGTCACCGCATCTCCTCCGGCAAACACGCCCTCTTTGGATGTGGCGCCTGTCTCCTCGGAAGCGATGATGCACTTTCTCTTATTGACATCCAAACCTATGGTAGTGGAAGAAATAAGCGGATTCGGTGAGGTACCCAGTGACATTATGACTGTATCTGCCTCAATCTCGTACTCCGAACCGGGAATCTCCACCGGCGAACGTCTTCCGCTCTCATCCGGCTCGCCAAGCTCCATCTTGATGATACGGATTCCTTTTACATAACCGTTCTCATCCACCAGGATCTCTGTAGGATTCTGAAGGAGATCGAATATGATGCCCTCTTCCTTGGCGTGATGAACTTCTTCCACTCTGGCGGGAAGCTCGGCCTCACCGCGTCGGTAGACAACATGAACTTCAGCGCCGAGTCTCTTTGCCGTACGGGCTGCATCCATGGCAACGTTTCCGCCACCTACAACAACCACCTTTTTGCCCCTTGAAATAGGTGTATCATACTCATCAAGGTAAGCCTTCATAAGGTTATTTCTGGTCAGGAACTCATTTGCGGAGAACACGCCAAGAGCCTGCTCACCCGGAATTCCCATGAATCTGGGAAGACCTGCACCCGAACCGATGAATACGGCTTCGAACCCCTCTTTATCCATAAGTTCATCAATAGTGGTAGACTTTCCGATAACGACGTTTGTCTCGATCTTCACACCAAGACTCTCAACATTGGCAACCTCGCTTGCCACAACCTTATCCTTTGGGAGACGGAACTCAGGAATTCCGTAAGACAAAACTCCTCCGGCTTTATGAAGCGCTTCAAAAATAGTAACGTCAAATCCGGCCTTTGCCAGATCTCCCGCACATGTGAGTCCTGCGGGACCCGAACCGATAACAGCCACCTTATGACCGTTCTTCTGCTCCGGTGCCTTGGGCTTAATGCCATTCTCTCTGGCGTAATCAGCCACAAAGCGCTCAAGTTTTCCGATGGACAGGGGATCACCCTTAAATCCTCTGATACACTTGCCCTCACACTGGGTCTCCTGCGGACAAACACGACCGCAGACTGCCGGCAACGCGCTGGACTCGGATATTATCTCGTAAGCCTTCTCAATATTGCCGTCTTTTACCTGCTCTATAAATCCCGGGATGTTAATGGACACCGGGCATCCCTTTATACACTGTGCATTTTTGCAATTAAGGCAGCGTCCTGCTTCCTCTCTCGCCTCATCCATATTATAGCCAAGACAAACCTCTTCAAAGTTTGTCGCACGCTCAGTAGGATCCTGCTCCCTGACAGGAACTCTCTTTAATACATCCATTGCTTTCCTCCACCAAACTCTATATTAACATACACCACATCCGATGTCACTAAACTCGACTTCGGCTCTTCTTGCCTCGTCTCGTTAAGTGATCCTGTATAGGTGTCTGTAACCTCCTGCTTCGTCTTCGACTCGCAGGAGCTAACATACACCACATCCTCCGTGGTGTGTTGAACCTTCTTCGTAAGCGAGCTTTGTTCTGCCTTCCTCTGTCTTATACTGTGCCATACGTTTCATGGCAAGATCGAAATCCACCAGATGTCCGTCAAACTCAGGTCCGTCAACACAGGCGAACTTAACTTTACCGTCCACTATCAGTCTGCAGGCACCGCACATTCCCGTACCGTCCACCATCAGCGGATTCATGGAAACTATGGTATGAAGTCCCAGTTCCTTTGTGAGTTTGCAAACAAATTTCATCATGATCATGGGACCGATGGCAACACAATGATCATATGTCTTTCCCTCGGCATATAAAGCCTTCAGCTGGTCTGTGCCCATACCGTGGAAACCGAAGGAACCGTCATCTGTGGTGACATATACATTCTCTGCCACTGCCTTCATCTCATCAATGTAAAAGAGCAGATCCTTATTGCGCGACCCCATGATGACATCACATTTAACGCCGTGCTCATGAAGCCATTTAACCTGCGGATAAACAGGCGCTGTTCCAAGACCGCCTGCTATGAATACTATTTTTTTTGCCTTTGTCTCTTCGAGATTTGCCTCAATACAAAGATCAGACGGCTGTCCCAAAGGTCCGGCAAAATCCATCATGTACTCACCCACTTCAAGCTCGCACATACGCATGGTAGATGCTCCTATAGTCTGGATCACGATGGTGACAGTACCTGCCTGTCTGTCATAATCGCAGATCGTAAGAGGTATCCTCTCTCCCGTCTCATCTGTCTTTGCCACAATAAACTGACCCGGAAGACAGTTCTGTGCCACGCGAGGCGCTTCAACATCAAATAATATGATATTGTCTGCCAGGCGCTCCTTTCTGGTGATCTTGTACATATTACTCCTCCTTGAAAAAACATATTATATACTTATTAGCAATTCCGGTTACCAATTCACCCGACTATTGAACGAAATCCAAACGTTATTCCGTATTTGTAAAATGGTAGTTAATGTCGTTCAATGGCATGAAATACATATCATTAACTAAAATAAACCAGCTCATCTTCGGGCTTTTTGGCCGGTGTTACCGAGATAGCATGCAATACCGGACCTTTTCCCTTGTATTCAAGCGAAAACTCATACCTGATCTCAGCGGTGATATTGATCCAGCTGCGATGCTTTAAGGTATATGCCTGATCGTAAACGCATTTCATGCCTATAAATTGTATATCCTCAACACAGCATGTCATGGCAAAACGCCCCGGCACAAAGATATTATTTTTGAATTTGCCATCCGGTCTGTAGACCAGAGCCAGAAAACTCACTTTTTTACCGATGTAATTTTTGGGGTTGTCCATACAATCCAAAAACCAGATACCGTAATCGGCATCCGTGATCTCAAGCTCATCCTGCGACATATCATAGGGGAGCTCCTGATCTTCACCGTCATCCATAGTTCCGTCTTTTCTCTCGTAAGCCAGCTGTGTCTTACGGTTTTTGGCTTTTACTATACGCCTGAATTTAGACTTCGGAGTGTCATCATCACATCTGTTAAAGATGACTACATCTGACATGAAAAACTGTTCCAGCATCATGGATTTCATGTTGTTCAGATACATCTCGAAGGTGCTGGCATCCACTGTTGTCAGAGTCTGTACCACAATCCAGCCCTCAGGTACATTAAGATCCAATATAAGGCCCATCTCCCACGTTCCGTTATACTCTATGAAAACCTGCTCGGGAAGGTATCTCAGGTTTAATTCCCTGATCTTTTCGTTATTAAGTTCTTCCTTGTCCTGAAGGGAT
>JAFYAD010000242.1 GCA_017540915.1 Lachnospiraceae bacterium | reverse complement strand
TGAAAGAGAGATACCGTCAGGTGGCAGGAACTTTGTCCGGCGGTGAGCAGCAGATGTTAGCCATGGGCCGCGCTCTCATGTCAAGACCCAAGCTTATGATGTTAGACGAGCCCTCCATGGGACTTGCGCCCATCCTGGTGCATCAGATATTCAGCATTATAGAGGACATGAATAAACAGGGCACCACCATATTGCTGGTAGAGCAGAATGCACAGATGGCTCTCTCTGTAGCAGACAGGGCGTATGTTCTGGAGACAGGACGCATAACTACCAGCGGAGATGCATCTGCGCTGGCGCAGAGCGAGGAGATCAAGAAAGCATATTTGGGTGGCTGATCATACAGATCGAAACGGATTTATATGAAATATGAAAAAGCCGGAGTGGAAGCTCCGGCTTATATTTTGCGGTATTATCAGTTTTTTCTCCGGTCGAACTCGGCATGACGAGTGTAAAACTCGCGTTTGTCCTCGTACATCTTCTGGTCTACATCGCACAGGATCTCATCGATGGTCTGATGCTTCAGATCGACACTGCTGCAGCCTATGGCAACAGATAGCTGATAGGGCTTGCCGGAGGTCTCGTTGTATTTGAGCAATCGGGAGTGGATGTCTTTGATTTTTTCTTTTGCGAGCTCCATGTTATTGGTGTTCATCAGAATGACGAATTCATCTCCTGCGTAGCGGATTATCGTACCGTCCATGCCTATGGCGCGGGACAGTATGCCGGAAATAGTCTTTAGCGCAACGTCACCCTCGGAGTGACCAAAGCCGTCATTGATGCTCTTGAAGTGATTCATATCCAGCATCATGAGGATGTACTCTCCCGAACCTTTGTCTGTCAGCCTGTTTTTCAGATTATCGAGGTACATTTTATTGTAAAGACCGGTCAGTCCGTCCCGGAATACACTCTCATTTTGGAAACTCAGCACCAGACCGGCCATGGCTATGGAAAAGAATGGCCATATGGTGGATACGCCATACATAAAGGTCTGGATCGCGATGCCTGCAGCAATAGGGATCAGAAACTGCCATAATGGGAAAAACCGAAGGCTCTTGCTTTTACATCTGACCTTGATGTATATGTGCAGTCCGTCCGCGATGTAGAATAGCATCATGATGAGAAACAGCATGTAGACGGGACCGCGCTCATAAACATTCTCATCTGTGATAGTAAAAGCTATCGGATAGAAAATGTTGACGATAAGCGTTGAAACGCCTATCATGGCAACTGCATAAGATATGATGACATGACGGCGGCTTATCCTGTAACCGATGTGCTCTGATATCAGGAAAGACCAGAGCGGACCGATGAGGATGTTTGTGGCGTAAGTTCCGGTATTGCACAGGAAGCCGAGGATGTGCGCCGCAAGACCCGGAACCCCATCCAAAAGAAATGTGGCAGGCTCCAAAATGCAGGTGAAAATACATACGATTATCAGGCGGATCAACAGCTTGTCTTCACGGCTTCGGGAATTTTTGCGCCAAAAAATACCTGTGTACAACAACAGGTTCAGCATGATAGCCATGGTATTTGCGATTATGACTGCTCTTATGTCTATACCGTTATTCATGTCCGGAATCCTTTTGGTTCGGAAGAACAATCCTCAGCAACAAAGACATTTTAACAGGAGTTAGTTGATTATTCAATGACATTTGTCATTTTTTGGGGAAATAATGACATCTATCACATTGAATGAGCAGTGTAAAAAAGCTATCATCATTGGTGAAAAGAGATTTTGTGCGAAAGCTGTGCACAGAAAGGAGCTTTTTATGGATACAGAAGAAAAGATTGAATTAACCGGGCAGACCGTTGAACAGAAAGTGGATAACACTAAGCCCGTTGATCCGGTAAATCCGGAGGTTCACGTGAATCCTGTGAATCCCGTGAAAAAACTAAGATTGCTGGACGGCCTTAAAAACCTGGGACAGAGGATCATAGGTGTTTTCAGGGATTATCCGGTTACCATGATATCCATAGTGATCGCTGCATTGATAGGAGCGATCCTGATAGAATGGAATGACAATGCGAGTGAGATCTATCTTGAGAGAGCTGCGGTATTCTGCCTTATATTGGCACTTCAGACTTTGCTGTTCGAGGAGATATTTCCGCAAAAGAAGGTTGTACGGTTTGCGGGATACGGTGTTTCCGCACTGATATCGGCTGTTTTCGTTTACATATTATCATCTCAGGGAGAGTCTCTGTTTGGGATGACCGGAGATACCAGGGATTTTTTTTGTGAGATGACCGCAAGGGTGCTGTTTGTATATGGCGCGGCTTTTATCGGCATCAGTATTCATCATATGTTCAAGCGTCTGGAGGAGGACTTTGAGGTTTATGCGGCGAGGGCTTTTCTGGAGCTGGTTAAGTCCACTGTAATATACGGGCTGTTTGCATTGGGACTTGCCGCTATTATATGGATCTTCAATGAACTGATCTTTGATACGGACGACTTTTTGTCGCAGGTAGAGCTGTTTCTGGCAGGTGGAATATATGTTCCAATGTGCCTGAAAGCAATATCCGGCAAAAACGAGGAGCCGGGTAAATTTGCCAGAGTTTGTTTCCTTTATGTTTTGCAACCCATGTTGCTGGTGGCTTTTGCCATAATATATCTCTATATTTTCAAAATATTCATCACAAATGATATCCCGTCCAACAGGATATTCAATATACTGGCCTTCCTTTTCGCCATAGGCATGCCCGTGTGGACAGTAGTGCATGGAATGGAGCAGAAAAAGAGCATTTTGCAGCGCATTATAGTATTTATCCCTTATGTATTCATACCCTTTGTATTGCTGCAGTGCTGGAGCATAGGTGTCAGGATTGCCGGGTACGGTGTAACATCCAGCCGTTATCTGGCCTGTACTCTTGTATTCTGCGAGGTGGTTTATTTCGCACTTTACCTGTGGCATCGCAAAGGCAGAAAGGGGGCTATTGCCGATATATTGTATGTTTTGATAGCTGTTGCTTTCTTTGTGGTACTGTGCCCCGGAACTGAGATTGACGACGTGGTGATACATTCGCAGATGTCCCGCCTGACCACAATGCTGGAGGAGGACAATGCAGATACATCATCGGTAAAAAGCGCGTATCGAGCGATTAACTATTCCGGGTTTAAGGGAAAGAGGACGTTGAAGGAGAAACTCACACCGGATCAGATTGCGAAGATCGAAGCGATGGATGAGTACATAATAGATAATGATGTTTATGTTCACGGGACTGCAGATATATCAAATTTGGATATTACACCGTACAAAAAGATATATGAGGCATATTACGACAGAGAAGACGGGATTGGTAAAGTCACTATCAGGGTCAAAAGCAATTATGATGATACTATAGATGTTGATATGAGCAGCTATTTGATGCAGATCATGAACACTCATAAGAAGGGCAGTTATTATGATTTTAATCTGGAAGATGATCCTCTGATACACATTAATGATAGTCTGGATCTGTATATTACATATCTTTCGATCGACTATAACGAAAATACCTATGAATTGAGGAGCATTTCCTTAGATGGATATGTTCTTGAAAAATAGGTTATAGCGATTACACAGTTCTCTTATTAGCACTCGACAAAATCGAGTGCTAATTTTTTATTGACTTTAAAAAATATTGGTGTAAAATAGCATCTGTAGGTTATTTACATAAAGTCGTTAACAAACGGTTGCGGCTCGCAGAAATAAAAGCTAATCCAGGAGGTATCACAATGAGCGAGAGAAGAGGAAATCTGTCCATCGACAGCGATAACATTTTTCCGATAATCAAAAAATGGTTGTATTCGGATCAGGATATTTTTTACAGGGAGCTGGTGTCAAACGGCTGCGATGCCATCACAAAGCTTAAAAAGCTTGATATGATGGGTGAGTATTCACTTCCGGCGGACTACAAGGCTAAGATAGAGATCGTGCTGGATCCGGAGGCCAAGAAGGTTACCATTACAGATAACGGTATAGGTATGACCGCCGATGAGGTGGAGGAGTATATCAATCAGATAGCTTTTTCCGGTGCGACGGATTTCATCAACAAATATAAGGACAAGACCAGTGAAGATCAGATCATCGGTCATTTCGGTCTGGGATTTTATTCCGCATTCATGGTGGCTGACGAGGTTCATATCGATTCTCTTTCATATAAGTCGGATGCGTCACCGGTTCACTGGGAGTGCAACGGCGGCACCGAGTTCACCATGACTGACGGTATCAAGGATACTGTCGGCACGACCATTACTCTGTTTTTGAACGAGGATTGTCTTGCATATGCCAATGAATACAGGGCAAAAGAGGTTATAGAGAAATACTGTTCTTTCCTGCCCACAGAGATATATGTCAATAAGGCAAACGCAGAGGAAGAGACTGAGA
>JAFYAD010000241.1 GCA_017540915.1 Lachnospiraceae bacterium | reverse complement strand
TGGTGTACGGTTTTTTTACTCCTAATTTGATCATTTCCTGCTCCTCTTTTCATAACTATAAGACCGGGGACGCATCACTCCCACTAATACACCCCAAATTGTTTCTGTTCCTGCAGCTGTCCTATTGGTAATTCTGCAGCTGCGAAATATAGATAAGCGAGCTGTCGCCTATCTCGGTTCCGTCAAAAAGCTTTGAAACCCTTGTGTAATATTTTATGGCAGTTGTGTAATCATGTGACTTTCTGTAACACTGTGCCAGATTATAGAGAGCGTTTCCGTTGTCATAGTCCTCCGCTAATGCAACTATGGTATCGTAACGCTTTGTTGCTTCATATATGTTCTGTCCCTCATAGTAATAGTTGGCTTCGTCATATACCTCCTGAAGGTATGTATTGACCACATTTTCGGACAGATAATCCAATGCATCATTGCCGGACACTGACAAAAGATCCGGTTCCACCGACTGCACGATGACGGTAGCAGTCTCGTAATCCCCCTCCGCATAAGCCTTGTAGGCTCCCGCCAGAGCGTCATAGGTTGCTTTCAGCCTGTCGGTATCCTCATTTTTGCTCTTGGAACTCTTGAGCTGGTCGGTCAGATCAGAGATCTCATCCTCAAGCTGCGTGATCTGCTGGTTGCGGGTGGAGATAGTGTCATTGGCCTGCAAAAGCTGCTCATTGGCATTTGCAGCAAGGCTTTTGCGCACAGACGGCACTATGATAAACCATACCAGACCCGCTCCGATCAGTATTCCTATGACAAAGTTCATTATCATATTGATAATGCCCTGCGTTCTGGTGTGCTTGGGCTGTATGATGGTCTGATCTCCGGATTTCACCTCATAAGCATCGGTTTTATTCTTTTCCCTGTTTTTGCGGCTTCTGGCTTCCCTGATATAAAGCTGGGTACGGCTGTCGCTGTTGTCAATGCGGCTCGCGTATGTCAGGGTTTTTATGGCGCGGTCGTATTTGCCTTCACGCAAAAAAAGCAGACCTTGTATCTGCCTCGCCTGAACGTGATTCGGGCATATGCCCACCACCTTTTTTACCTGCAGAGCGGCCAGATCGTATGCACCTGTGTTCAGATGCGTGATCACCTGATTGAAATTCTGCGCAACCGAAGAAAGGCGGACACGTTCCCTTGTGTCTGAGTCCGTCTCCTCCAAAAAATGGTTTGCCATATTATCCTCAGGCTGAAACCCCCTGCTGATAAGCCACTGTTTTACAGCCTCCGTCTCCTCACCTCTCCTGTAATGCAAAAGACCGAGAAGATTTCTGGCATTTATATTGATCTTATTATATTTGAGTGCGAGAACCAGGGTGTTTATCGCATCGGATATATCATTTTCCCTGGCCTGATATACTGCCCTGTTATACAAAACATCGGAAATGCCCACAAACATACGGTAAGCTCTTAAGTCCGTACCGCAAGCGGGACATTTTGACAGATCACCTGCGGATGCACCGCAATTATAACATATCATCTCCGAAATCCTTTTCCCTGCTCTCTTCCATCATACGCTGCATTACATCCGTGACATCTTCGATCTGAATGTCATAAAGCTCCTGCTTTACTTCTTCAAGTTCCGGAGCAAGCTCAAATTTTTTTAATTCTGCTTCATAATCCAGCATCTTAACTACCTCATGATAACGTCATGCCAGTGTAATGGTCTTGTTAAATGCTCTGACCGCACCGTTTTCGAATCTGAATTCCGTGGCCTGCTTTTTCTCTTTGATCTTCATGAAATCGCCGTTTATCTCTATCTGAACCCCCGGCCAGGTGCTGCCTGTCACAAAAACAGAAGCATTCCGGGCTTTTATATAGTCCATCTCAAAACGTGCCATCTCATCCTTGTCTCCCGCCAGCATGGCATGAGACCTTATACGTTCCACGGACAATGCCTGTTTGTCCTTGATATAACCCTCATCCGAAGGATTCTCCTTTAAGACAGCCTCTATGGCTGCCAGTGCTTCCTCTATCTTCCGAAGGCGCTCCTGCTCTTCCTGTATCCTGTCCTTTAATTCTTCGGCATGCGCAACGGAGCTTCCCGGAATCCCCACGGTCAGCACGGTCTTGACTCCCACGTCATTGCCGGCTGTCTGAAGCTTCATGCCAAGATTGGCATGCACGACACCGCCTATTATGACGCTGTCTTTACCTTCAAGCGTTATGCTGCCGTCGCACTGAACATAAGAATTCAAAAAAGACTCTGCGAAAATATTACCACCGGCTTCAACTCTCGCATACTCAAAAAATCTCGCAGAGATATCACCCTTTGTGGCTATATTGCCTCCGTCGGCTCCCAAAACGCCGCCCTTCAGTATCAGACCTTTTTTACCGAAAACATTGGCCGATTCCACAACACCATCCACGGTGACAGTGCCTTCGGCCACAATGCTCATGCCTTTGCATACCCTGCCGTGGATGATCACATCTCCGTTGAAATTGATATTACCCTGTGTAATGTCCAGATCACCGTTCACTTCATGGACTGCCTTTATGGTGATCCTGTCGTTGACATCCGTGATCTTACCGCTGATCTTCGCTATGTAATCCACGGTGCCGTCGTCATTTTTGACGCTCTCGATCCCGGTGCCCCTCAAAGGCGGCAGGTCCTTACCTGCAGAAGCCAGTATAAACTTTGCGGAAATATCATATCCGTTGGTTCCCTTGGTGGCAGGATGATAAGTTGCTATGACCTGCCCCTCGTCAACGGTCTCCACCATCTTGATGTTCTTGTAATCGGCAGTTCCGTCCTCACCAATCAAAGGTTTCTGGGATAATTCTCTCTCAAAAAAATATTCGTAATAACCGTCACTGCCGTTTTTAGCAATATTCCCCCTGGCCACAACAACAGGCTCGCCGAAGTGCTTGCCTCCGGCGACAGACTCTATCATGTCCATATCGAATCCGATCTTTACACCGTTTATCGTAAGAACATCCTTTATGTAGTCCGGAGTAATATACTCTCCGGGCGCAGGCGTCTTAACCAGCATCGTGACCGTCATCCTGTCTTCTGAAATTGATACATATGGCATTGGACCGCTATACATATAATTCCTCCATGGGAACGGGAGCATGCACCGCTCAATTCATCAACCGAGACTCTTAAGTCTCTCCTCAACATCAGTCATAAGCTTTCTGTATTTTTCCTGTTTATCCTTTTCTTCCTGAACCTTGTCAGCAGGAGCCTTGCTGATGAATTTCTCGTTGGAGAGCATCTTCTCGGATCTCTCAAGCTCCTTTGTGAGACGATCCTTCTCTTTGATGAGTCTCTCTCTCTCTTTTGCAATATCCACAAGATCGCTCAGCGGGATATATACAACCGCACCCGGGATGACAACGGATACAGCATCCTCCGGGACATCGGATTTGTCGGCTCTGACCTCAAATCCATTTGTGTATGCCAGATTCACATAGATCTCACCGTTATCTTCAAACGTCTTCCTGACATCTGCGCTGTCTGATACGATGATGAGTTTTGCTTTGCGTGATGGCGGAACATCCATCTGTGTGCGGACATTTCTGACACCTGTGACCATCTCTTTGATGAGATCAACGCTCTTCTCATCATCGGCAAACGACCACTCTTCCTTATAGACAGGCCAGTCTTCCAGCATGATGGTGTCCTTGTCCTCATTGAGGGTGCAATATATCTCCTCAGTGATGAAAGGCATATAGGGATGCAGGAGCTTTAACGCCTCATTCAGAACCGTCTTCAAGGTCCACAGAGCCGCATTTGCAGACTCCGGATCCTCCTCCTTTTTCCAGGTTCTCACCTTGGCCATCTCGATATACCAGTCACAGAACTCATCCCATATAAAGTCATATACCTTGGAGAGCGCTATGCCCAGCTCGTATTTGTCCAGGTTTTCCGTCATATCACGGGCAACGCTGTTGACGCGGGACAATATCCATCTGTCGGAAGCATGCAGCTCTGAGAGAGCCGGCTCTCTGACGGTAACGCCGTCCATGTTCATCATGATGAAACGGGAAGCATTCCATACCTTATTGGCAAAGTTTCTGCTGGCCTCAACCCTTGACATATAGAATCTCATGTCATTGCCCGGTGCGTTGCCGGTCACAAGGGTCATACGCAGCGCATCCGCGCCGTACTGGTCTATAATATCCAGCGGATCGATGCCGTTGCCCAAAGACTTGCTCATCTTCCTGCCCTGATCGTCACGGACAAGACCGTGTATCAGCACAGTATTGAAAGGCGCTTTGCCCATATGCTCTATTCCTGAGAACATCATCCTGATGACCC
>JAFYAD010000240.1 GCA_017540915.1 Lachnospiraceae bacterium | reverse complement strand
GACCGCTGACTCCGAAGTGTGTGAAAAGCAGCTCACCAAAATCCTCATACAGCTTCTTTTTCCCTCGCATTATCCGTATTGAAATGTTTTTCAGGGACAGACCGCTCAATTTCGCACAAAAGCCTTCTCTCGCATTAAGCGGAACCAGTGCAGGTCGTATATCCGTCACCCTGTGGGACAGCTCTCCTGCAAGCCTGTATCCGTCTCCCGTAGAGCCTGTAGAGGGGTAGGATCTTCCTCCGGTCGCTATTATCACTGCATCAGCGTATAATTCCTCCGACTCGCCCCCGGTATCTGCATTTCTTACCTTTACGCCGATGATCTTTTTGTTGCAGGTTTTTTTTGAACTCTTCGATTTATTGTCATTATCCGGCGCATCAGTCATCTCACCGCCCGAAATGTCACCGCACATTACTTTTACAACTTCTGTGTCATAACGGATATCCACACCCCTTTTTTTACAGACATTCACCAGTGTTTTCGTTACATCCGAGGCATGGTCACTGACGGGAAAAACTCTGTTTCCTCTCTCTGTCTTAACCGACAGTCCGTTCTGTTCAAAAAAATCTATGGTATCCTGCGGTGTAAACCCGTATATCGCGCTATACAAGAACTTGGAATGTGACACCACATTACCGAAAAAATCCTCCGTTGCACACGCATTCGCAAGATTGCATCTTCCCTTGCCTGTGATATATATTTTTTTGCCGGCTTTCTCATTTTTTTCCAGCAGTGTGACAAGCGCACCCTTCTCTGCTGCTGTCGCGGCCGCCATCAGACCTGCCGCCCCGGCTCCTATTACTATTATTCTCCGCTTCATTTCATAATATCTCAAAAGCTGTATAGTACCCCTAATTCGCCAGAATATGTAAAAAACAAATTCCTATCTGAGTGATCAGCATATTACCCAGACAAAATATTCATAATCAATACTCCTGCAACAATACTACAACCGTATAAACAAAATTATCCGGGCTCATTAAACTTCATCTTCGCCGAATCGTCCAACGGCTCGATCTCATCGCTCTCATAGACCTGAAAATCCTGCCAGATCTGCTCCAACAGCGTAAGCCTGTCTGCCACTTCCTCCTGTTTTTCCATGCATACCGCCATGACCAGCGCATTGATAACGGATAGAGGCGCTACCAGTGAATCCACTATGGCAGCCATATCGCTGGGAGCTATAAGATTGCACGACGAATACAGGTTCATTGGTGAATGTACGCTGTCGGTGATGGTGATGATCCTGGCGTTCCTGGTGCTGGCAAATTCCAGTGCCTTCAGGGTTCTCATGGAATACCTGGGAAAGCTGATACCTACGATAGCATCCTCGCTGCCGATATGTAACATCTGCTCAAAGATCTCAGTAGGGCTGGATGTGGAGAGCTGTACAACATTATCGAATATCTGCCTCAGGTAAAATGTGAGAAACCCCGCCAACGGAGCGCAGCTTCGGATGCCTATCACATATATGGTCCTGGCATTTAAAAGCGTGTTCACAGCAGCGTCAAAGGCCTTCTGGTCTATGTGCTCTTCCGTGTATTTGATCTTTTCCGCATCAGCTTTTAAAACCTGATCTAATATATTAGACTGAGAAACACGGCCGCTGGTTACTTCCATTCGCTGAATTGAGTTCAGTTTATTTTTGACCATGTCCTCAAGAGCATCCTGAAACTGCGGATAGCCCTTATATCCAAGTGATGTGGCAAACCTCACCACGGTAGATTCGCTGACACCCACTATCTCTCCAAGCTTTGCGGCTGTCAAAAACACTGCCTTGTCAAAGTTATCGGTTATATAGGTGACTATGCGTTTCTGCCCCTTGCTCATCTCACTGTATTTTCTGTTTATACGGCTATTCAGCTCGTTGGTATTTGCCATTTATATACACCCCGATCCTGCGGTATATGCCGCAAATGACCGCATTCCTTTTATCTGCGTACATAACATCTGCCGACATTCCGGTATCCTGTACCGATTTTCTCATAACACTGCCGGTGGATATTGAATCACCCGATATTGAATCTCCGGATACGGTGTTTCCCGATTCCGGATTTCCGGATACCGAATCTCCCGATACCGTATTGCCCGATACCGCATCCCCGGACACTGTATTTCCTGACACCGAATCCCCGGATACTGTATTTCCTGAAACGGAATCTCCCGATACCACTATCAGTTTCCTTGAAGCTTCCGACTTCTGCTTTTTCTTCGTTATCTGGCTTTTCTTCGGAGATACGGCCTTGTATTTGAGGTTGTATTCCCCTGTTCCCGTAAGCTTGAATTTCATGCCTGACAGGATATTGTACTGTTCACCATCGGGTGCCGAGACCTCTATAAGAGTTTCCTGTGTTATATCAACACCCGATTCGGAAAAAACCTGTTCATCCCCCAAAAGCTCATCAAATGTCAGCTTTTTAACAGAGATATCATACTGAAGATCCGCCCAGCCGGACTCACTCACATGCAGAGGCTTTATATCCTCAACGCAATTGACGTATAAAGTCTTTTTCTTTTTCAGGAAGGAATCCGGATCTATCACAAAATACTGTATCTTGTAAACACCGATCTTGTCAAAAACATATTTTTTATTCTTGGTGGAATAAAGCTCATAGCTCTCTGAATCCGGTGCTTTCACATAGATATCAAGGGACTTTATGATATCTTTGCCTGCGCTGCCCAAAACCTTGACATTTTTCGTGAATTTCAAGCCTGTTCCGATCTCCTTCGTGATGACAGTGCCGTTCTCCACACCGTCAATCTTTGGATTTGCGGGCTTTTTAACAGTGTAGGTCACGGTCTTCTCCGCTGTCCTGCCAAAGGAATCCAGCACCGAAAAAGTAACCTTATATTTTCCGGGAGTAAAGGTATCAACATAACCCCTGGTCTTAACCCATGATGTGCAGTCGAAATCACCGGAATCAACCGCCGTCATGTTGTTCTCGGTCTTGAAATCCGCACCGTACTTTAACTTCTTGTTAGTCACTGTGATCTTAGGAGTTGTGTGACCGGTCTTAAAGGGATTATCCTCATCCGGATCTGTAGGATCCCAGCCCATTCGGCTCGAAGTGCTGACCGATATGGTCTTTGGTTTTCCCAGAGGATCATCTTCTGCGGTTCCCTCGAAAATGTTCACCGGAGTGCCCTTTTCACAATTATCATAGATCCAGATCGCTGCCGCAGTCGTAAGTCTCACACATCCGTGACTCGCTTTGGATCCCAGCTTGTTGTATCCATAGGTCGTCTGGGTAGACTTATCCCCACAGGTATAATACCACACGGGATGAAACAGTATACCCGTGGTGATACGGCTGCAATACTGACCGTAACAATCCCCGAAAAGCACATGCCACTTGTATTTATCACCTATCTTATAATTGCCGTTCGGTGTGTTATTACCCGTTCCCACAGAACAGGTAAACGCCACCTCCGGCGTATCATCAGACGTGTTATATACCGTCACTACATTCGTATTCTTATTAACCTTGATATAATATTTTGTCGCAGCCTTAACCTGATGTAAGTTGATCACCGGGATCATCAGGATAAAAGCTATGCAAAATGCCAATAATCTTCTAAATTTCGTTTTCATGACTCTCTATCAAACCATCTATAAAATATGTAACTGTTCAGAACCAAGCTCGAAAATCAAAGATTTTCTCGCTGTTTGGTTCTCACCAAAGAAATTTGTACAAAACTGCTCTTATGAATGCAAGCATTCAACGAGCATTTTTATACAAATTGCCTTGGTTCTGAACAGTTACCACAATATTATAGTGAACGGACCGGGGTCCGTTCACTATAGAAATAAACTGTATTACGACTTATACGGGATATGCTCCGTTCTTGGTGTCGGCTTTATTCATGTCAACACCGGTATCCTGTGCATCCCTGTACTTGAAGAACTCGGTGGCAACCTGCGGGAACAGTGCGTATGACAGAACATCCTCATCCTGTCTCTTATACTGTGCCATCTCCTTCTCGAATTTCTCAAGTCCCGGCTCTAAGAGATCTGCCGGTCTGCAGGTGATAGCCTTATCCTTGTCTGGACCGAGAACCTTGTCCACAACCTCGGGATTGAAAGGCTTAACAGTCTGACCGTATTTTCCTAACAGGATATCCTTGGTCTCTTTTGAAGTAACCTTGTAACGCTCTCCCATGAGAACGTTCAGAACAGCCTGTGTACCCACGATCTGTGAAGAAGGTGTTACAAGCGGCGGCTCACCAAGGTCTTTACGCACTCTCGGAACTTCCTTGAGCACCTCGTCATATTTATCCTCAGCACCCTGCTCCTTAAGCTGTGAAACAAGGTTGGAGAGCATTCCGCCCGGAACCTGGTATTTCAGTGTACGGATGTTCACACCCAGCACCTTCGGATTCAGAAGTCCGCTCTTAAGTGCCTCCTCACGGATAGGTGCAAAGTAATCACATATCTCACAGAGAAGATCCAGATCCAGTCCCGTGTCATAAGGTGTACCCTCAAAAGCCTTTACCATAACCTCTGTAGCAGGCTGTGATGTTCCAAGTGCTAACGGGCTCATGGCCGTATCTATAATGTCTACACCTGCCTCAACAGCCTTCATGTATGTCATTGAAGCAACGTCCGATGTGTAATGTGTATGAAGGTCAATAGGCAGCTTGGTAGCACTCTTTAATGCCTTTACCAGCTCCTCTGCCTTTGTCGGCACCAGAAGACCTGCCATATCCTTGATACAGATAGAATCCGCACCCATATCCTCAATCTTTTTGGCAGTGTTCATCCAGTAATCGAGAGTATATGCATCACCTAATGTATATGACAGCGCTACCTGTGCATGACCCTTTTCCTTTTTGGTGGCCTTCACAGCCGTCTGTAGATTTCTGACATCATTGAGACAGTCAAAGATACGGATAACATCTATACCATTGGCTATTGATTTCTGTACAAAATATTCCACAACATCATCCGGATACTGGCTGTAGCCCAGAATATTCTGTCCTCTGAAGAGCATCTGAAGCTTGGTGTTCTTGAAGCCGTCACGAAGCTTTCTGAGCCTCTCCCACGGATCTTCTTTCAGGAAACGGAGGCATGCATCAAAAGTCGCACCGCCCCAGCACTCTACTGCGTTATATCCGACTTTATCCATCTTGTCGATGATGGGCAGCATCTGTTCTGTCGTCATACGGGTTGCGATCAGGGACTGATGAGCATCACGCAGGATGGTTTCGTTTATTTTTACTCCCATTGTTTTTCTCCTTGATTGTATTTTAATTCATTTACATATATGATGCACACGGATCGCTCCGTGCTGTCGCACTCCCACGATCCTTCGAACATTCGGAATCCGCTCGTTTTCTTCGAAAACGGCTACTTCCTCATGTTCTGGCAGGTCTCAAAGTCATGCAATTTATCATGCAAGCATGAAAATTGCATAACCTTGATCCCTTTGTGCATCATATCCCAAATATAGCCATAAACGTACCCGCTGCGACCGCGGTACCTATAACGCCCGCCACATTGGGTCCCATTGCGTGCATCAGCAGGAAGTTTGTAGGATCCTCCTCTGCACCCACCTTCTGTGAAACCCTGGCAGCCATGGGAACGGCAGAAACTCCGGCCGAACCGATGAGAGGATTGATCTTGCCCTTTGTGATCAGGCAGAGCAGTTTTCCGAGCAGAACACCTGCAGCGGTACCGAAAGCAAATGCTATGATACCTAACAGCACGATCTTAAGGGTTGAGACCTTAAGGAATGCTTCTGCGCTGGTAGATGCTCCAACGGATGTACCCAGCAGTATGACTACTATGTACATCATAGCGTTTGATGCTGTCTCCTGAAGCTGACGCACAACGCCTGACTCCCTAAAGAGGTTACCCAGCATCAGCATACCGACCAGCGGTGCCGTTGTAGGCAGTATCAGACATACCACAATGGTAACGATAATGGGGAACAGGATCCTCTCAAGCTTTGAAACAGGTCTCAGTTCCTTCATCTTGATAGCTCTCTCCTTTTTGGTGGTGAGGAGCTTCATGATAGGCGGCTGTATGATAGGCACGAGCGACATGTATGTATAAGCCGCAACGGCGATGGGTCCCATCAACTCTGTCTGTCCCAGCTTTCCTGCCAGAAATATTGATGTGGGGCCGTCAGCACCACCTATGATGGAGATGGCTGCCGCTGCCTTATCATTGAATCCGAGAAAGATTGCGATAAAGTAAGCAATGTAAATACCGAACTGAGCGGCTGCTCCCAACAGGAAACTGATGGGATTTGCGATCAGCGGTCCGAAGTCGGTCATGGCACCTACGCCTAAGAATATCAGGGACGGCAGTATTGACCACTCGTCGAGAAGATAAAAATAATGCAGTAATCCGCCAACACCGTTTGATGTTTCCTCCGGAGAAGCCATTATATCCGGATAGATATTGACCAGCAGCATTCCGAAAGCGATGGGAACGAGCAGCAGCGGCTCGTATCCGCACTTGATAGCCAGAAACAGGAAAATGCAGGCTATCAATATCATCAGGTAATTGCCCCATGTCAGATTAAAAAAGGCTGTCTGGTGTATGAGATTACCCATTGTATCAACAATGTACTCCATGGTGTCCTCCTGTATTAATTC
>JAFYAD010000239.1 GCA_017540915.1 Lachnospiraceae bacterium | reverse complement strand
GCTCTCCTGGGCGGAGGGACTTTTGAATGAAGCGGTCACCGGCTGGACGGCTACCACATACAGATACAGGGTTTACAAAGAGGAAGGCATAACTTATGTTATCGTGATAGATGTGGCCAGGGAGCTGCTTCCCTCATTCAGAATACTGGTGATCTCGGGGATCGGGCTTGCAGCGGGACTTTTGACAGGTTATCTTTTCCTCATGTTTATCGGCAATATGCTGTTCAAACCATTGGAGGAGACAGATCGCAAACAGAAGATATTCATATCCGAGGTCGAGAAAGAATTCAAGACACCCCTTGCGATCATAAGCGTCAATACGGAAACCATGGAAAAAACCTACGGTGAGACATCGGAGACACAGTCCATTAACCGCCAGGTAAAGCGTCTGACATCCCTTGTCAGGGATGTGGCTGCGACAGGTTCCTTTGACAATCAAAGCCTTAATATGGAAAAGTTCGATATCTCCGCCATGGCAATGAGTCTGGCAGAGACGGCAAAGCCACAGTTTGAGGAAAAAGGCAGGACGCTTACTGTAAATGCGGGTGAAGGTGTTGTGATGGAAGGCGATGAGAGCGCCATCAGAGAGATGCTGGAAGAGCTTGTACATAATGCGCTTAAGTTTTCGGTGTCAGCTGCGGGACTTGAGATCACGGGAAATGATTCCCGCGTCACGGTAAAGATGACCAATGATACCGAACTGCCGGATCAGTCAGCGGATCAGGTGTTTGACAGGTTCACGATGCTGGAAAACGCCAGGAATATTTCCGGAGCGGGATTGGGACTTTCAAAGGTGAAAGACATTGTGAAAGCGCATAACGGCCGGATCCACGCAAAAGTTGAAAAGGGAACGTTTATAGTGACGGTGAATCTGTGATGTTTTTTGAGATTGAGGAGAGGAGGTGTGATCATGGCAGAGCCCATCGTGGTTATGAAACGTTTTGAGCTTAAGTACCTGCTCACTGCGGAGCAGACGGAGTTTCTGAAGGAGAGGCTTAAAGGTCATATGGAGCTCGATCAGTACGGGCGGACATCCATTGCTTCGCTCTACTATGATACACCCAGTTTCCGGCTTATCAGGACATCTATGGAAAAGCCGGCATTTAAGGAAAAGATAAGGCTGAGATCTTACGGGCTTGCCACGGATGAGTCTCCGGTATATCTCGAGCTCAAGCGAAAAGCTTATGGTATAGTTTATAAAAGGCGGGTGCAGAGCACCATACCGAAAGTGGAAAAGTTTTTTGCAGGCAGCGGTGATATCTGCGCAGGCGGACAGATCAACAGGGAGATAGTGTATTTCAGGGATTACTACAGGGATCTGTCGCCGGCCTGTCTTATCATATATGACAGGGAAGCGTATTTTGAGCCGGGGGGCGATTTAAGGCTCACCATAGATCACAATCCCAGATACAGGTTAGAGGATCTGAATCTCACAACTTCCATGGAGGGGATCTTACTGAAAGATCCGGGAGTTACCATTTTGGAGATCAAGGTTCAGCAGTCAATTCCTCTGTGGCTGTCGGGTATATTGGACGAGGGCTGTATCAGAAAGAACAGTTTTTCAAAATACGGGGAAGCTTTCAGGCAGAAGCTTATGAGTACAGAAAGGATGTAGATTATGTTTGATTCCATTTATTCAGCAAATGTTACCACGAGCCAGTTTTTTATAATGGCTGTAGCGGCTCTTGTTTCCGGCGTTATCTATTCATGGCTGATGTCCTTCAGAGTCAGGGCAAACAAGCGGTTTTTCATAGTGACCTGTATCATACCTTTTGTAGTGGGAGTAGTCATCACCTTCATAAACGGCAATATAGGAGCCGGTGTTGCCTTCGGAGGAGCCTTCGGACTGACAAGGTTCAGATCCGCGCAGGGCAGCGCGGACGAGATAGCATCCGTGCTGGTCACCATGGGCGCCGGAGTCGCATTCGGTATGGGATATGTGGCATACGGTGTTGTAGTGCTGTTAGGCATGGGCGTCGTATTCCTGATGCTTTCGAGCCTGCCGATCTTTGAGCACAGATCCATGAGTGAGGATAAGATATTGAAGGTCACGATACCGGAGTCACTGGATTATACCGGGGTTTTCGACAACACCTTTGCGCACTATCTGAAGTTTGTGGAAAACCAGGGAGTGAAGACTACGGGTATGGGCTCGATGTTCAGACTTACTTTCAGGATACGGATGAAGGATGCGTCAGAGGAAAAAGCATTTATAGACGAGCTCAGGACATTAAACGGCAATCTGGAGATAGCAGTGCTGCCGTATGTTGAACTGCAGGATACACTTTGATTTTCAAAATCATAGTAACGTTTTGACAAAAATATGCTCAATAATACTTGTTTTTTTGTATGATTTACTGTATAATCTCCCTTGTAGTATTTTCGGCGGCCGGGTTTATAATGTTAAAATACAGTTGATGTTTTGACCGCAATAAGGCCGTGCGACAAAACACATGGAGGACAACATGAAAAATCTCAGTATGAAGGTAAAGCTGCTGGTTCTGGTGGGACCTATGGCAGTAGCTGTGATCGCGGCATGCTTCTTTTACAGCAGTCAGATGAACAAGGTAAGCGAGGAGTCCAACAGGATACTCTACGATCATCTCTATCTGATCTCGGATGATCTGACCAATGCGGACAGGGATTATTATCAGGCAATGCTGGCTGCCATGCAGTACCATGATATTTCAGCCGGATATTCAGATTTGAGTCCGGAGCTGATAAATGAGATCCTTGCATCAAATCTGGAAACATACAACGAGAATATTGCACAGACACTGGAGCGTGTTCAGAAGGCTGTACAGATCGCTGCAGAGGATCCGCTTCTCTATACAGAGGTAAAGATCGAGGGAGACAGCAGAAATTTCAAGACCCACGGCGAGGATTTCAGTGCAGAGCTTGACGCATGGAAGGCTACATACGATCTGACTACGGGCAGCGGCTCATGGACAGATTACTGTGAAAAGTTTGAATCCACCAGAGAGAGTCTTTCAGCAATGTCAGATATAATTGCGGCATGGGCTGAAAGGGAGAGGGAGATACTTGCGGACTCCATCAGGCATCGCGTTATCGTGGCATTTTCTTCATTCGCAGTCATAGCTGTTATACTCTGCGTGCTGGCTACCCTGATATCCATGGTCATCGCCAAGAGCATGACGGAAATGACAGAGCGTCTGGAGGTGCTTTCTCATAATGACCTTTCACAGGATACCGGAACTATAAATCAGAACGATGAGATAGGCAAGATGATGCATGCATTTGCGGAAATGCAGAGAAACCTTGCGGATGTTATCGGAAGATTAAAGCATACTGCTGACGGACTGGTGCAGTCATGCCGTGTAATGGATCAGAACACGGATGAGGCAGCCATGAGCATGAACGATATCAACAATGCGGCGGGAGAGCTTGCAGACACGGCTACACAGACTGCCAGCAATGTGGAGGATGTATCCCGCAGAATGGATGATATAAACGGTATCATGCAGCGCAGCGTTGCAACAGCCGAAAACCTCAACACCGCCAGCACAGAGATCAATGCTGTTACGGATGATGGTGTTAAGATCGTTGATACCCTTACAAAGATCAACAGCCAGAGCCTTGATGCATTCGAGACCATATTCAGGGCTATCGCCAATATACAGGATTCCGCAGATAAGATCAGCGGCGCTTCAAACCTGATCTCTTCTGTGGCTGAGCAGACCAACCTGCTGTCACTCAATGCTTCCATAGAGGCAGCCCGCGCCGGAGATGCAGGACGCGGATTTGCAGTTGTGGCTGAGGAGATCCGTCAGCTTTCCGATGAGTCGGCATCTTCTGTTGATACTATCAATGCTCTGCTGGCAGAACTTCAGCAGAACACCAATGATGCTATTGAAAAGAGCAATCTTGTTAAAAACCTGGTGGATAAGCAGAGCGAGAGCGTCAGGGATACAAGAGGATCATTTGATCATATCGTAAATTCAGTCAGAAAGGTTGAGGAGGCTATCGTTGAGATCCGCAACATAAATGGTGAGCTTGATACCGGCATCCGCAACATCACAGAGCTGGTTGAGAGCCTGTCAGCGGCATCCGAAGAGAATGCTGCTACAGCCGAGGAACTTTCCGCAACCAGCGATGTTGTCAACAGGAACGTGGAAGAACTTCGTACCACACAGGAGTCTATCAATTCGGCATCCGACGAGCTGGAGGAGATCGTACACCTCTTCAAGCTGGCATAAGACAGGGGTTAAGTATTTGTTTATGTAGCCGTGCAGCATAATATATGTTGCACGGCTTTTAATATTGGCTTTGTGTAACTTTTTTGATATACTCTCTGTTGGTAACCTTTGGGTGAGGAAGAGGACAAAATATGTTTAATATCAAAAATGCGCTGATATTAAATTTTCTTGGTACGGTCCTGCTGGTGGTGACGTTTTTTCTTAAACCTCTGCCGTTAAGGATAGCAGGACTGCTGGCATGGCTGATTTACGAATTGGTCATCAATTACAAGATATTTGTGTCAGATGCCAAACATGTGGATATAAAACAGGAAGAGCTGCTCAGGGAGAAGTGGATCGAAAGACTGGCTCATGCCGGCAAACGCAACACCTTCGGG
>JAFYAD010000238.1 GCA_017540915.1 Lachnospiraceae bacterium | reverse complement strand
CGGCGGTATCAACGAGACTGAGCAGGAGCGTATAATACAGGCACCCAGAGGACAGGCATTCACTATCATGAGCGCCACAAGCCGTTCAACCTTCCGTGTTGAAGTGCCCAAGAACATGGTGGATATGTTCCAGGATATGGATCATCCCAGCGCATATTACTCCGGAGAGCAGGGCGCAAGGTACTGGGAAGAGTTCATAGGCAGCAGCCGTGCGATCCATGATGAGAATTACAGATCAAATAAAAAGGACGAAGCAGTTGAGGCCAAAGAAGAGACAAAGCTGTCTCAGAAGAGCAAAGTAGTATTCGAGGAGGTTTCGGAGGATTATGTAGCTCCTGCCAAGAAGAGCGAAGCTCTCGGCAAGATCCGCAGAAAGCCTGAGGCTATACTTGAGGATGAAGAGTTTGATATGTCCGATGAGGAGCTGGAGAGGCTCTTGGAGGAGAAACGTGCAGCAGAGGTGTTGGCTGCATCGGATCCCATGATGCCGAGACGTGCAGCCCAGGCAGCAGCTGTTCAGCAGATTGAGCATCCGGAACAGGTTCAGACAGCAGAAGTTTCTCCGCAGATACCGGTACAGCCGGCGGCAGTTGCACAACCGGCGGCAGTCGCACAGACGGAGGTGGCAGCACAGCAGGTGGCATCAATGCAGCCTCAGGTTGCAATGCAGTCTGTTGCAATGCAGCCGATACAGCTAGTTGCACCGGCAGTGGATTACACTGCATTGATGGCGGATATCAGTAGCAAAGTCCTGACAGAGGTTATGGACGAACTCAAGGCAAACGGTACTTACGATTCGGTTCCTGTGCCTGATGTGGGATCCCGCCGCAGGAAGCCTGTCAGAAAGACGAAGGAAGCTGAGAGAGAAGACTTCTATGATGAAGAGGATGAGGATTTAACCGGTCTGTTTGGTTCCGATGAAGATGAAGACGATGAGTTTGATCTGTTCTCACCTGATGACGATATGGACGAGAGCTCATACGACAGGGATGATGAGGATGAAGAATCAAGTTCGGAAGATTCCTATGACGAAGAGCCGGATTATGATGATGACGATGATGAGTTCTTCAGTCTGCTGGATGAGGAAGATGAAGCTGATGACGAGGATGAGGATGAGAGGCTTGACAATCTCTTCGGATTGAACGATGAAGAAGAAGAGGAAGAGGATGAACGTCTCAGCAAGGAATTGACCGATGAAGAACTTGAGACCATGATCGAAGAAGAGGAAGAGGAAGATGAGTATGCCGATGAAGACGATTATGACTTCTCTTCACTCTTTGACAGTGATGACGACGAGGACGAAGAAGATGATGACAGCGGAGACTTTGACATCATGAGTCTGCTCCGTTCCGAGGCCGAGGCAGTGGCAGAGAAACCCGAGAAATACGAAGCCAAGGATATTTCGGATCTTGTGGCTCCGGGAGAGGTTGCGGACATCACCTTCGAGGAATTGGGTACATTGGTAAACATCATAAGAAAGCAGCATAAGAAAAGAGCATAATATTTAAATATTTTTTGATGATTTGCAACTTTTGTATTCTAAACAGGGTATACCGTATAAGAACAGGACTTCTTGTGCGAAAACCCGGGATGATATTTCAATCAGGAGGTTAAAAATGGCTAATTTGGAGATTAAGCTTGTAAACAGAGGCGAAGAGGGAGAACTGCTTCTTGTTGGAAATCTGGACACACAGACTGCACCTCAGGCGGAAGAGCATTTCGATGCCGCTGCGGAGAGGTTTGACGATCTTGTGATCAATATGCAGGACTTAAATTATGTATCCAGTGCCGGTTTAAGAGTTTTAAAGCGCATCCATGTAAAGATGGTAAAGAAGGGCGGTAAACTCACCGTCAGAAATATCAATGATAATATCATGGAAGTATTTGAGATCACCGGCTTTGCGGGTCTGCTGAATCTTGAGTGATATTGGTATGAGAGGCGGATCGCAGACGGATGATGATTCCGGGATATTACTTGCGAGGAAACGGATATGAAGAGATTATTAAATCAGATCAGGAAAATCGGATATCGCGTTACGGCATTTGTCGCGGCCTTGTTAATGTTTGTGACGGGACTTGATTCCAATGCCTATGCCGGTGCACTGAAAGGTACATCCATGACAGGAAAAAACGCCTATATTTTTGAAGTCGTTACCGGTATTCACGACGGTGAAAACATCCAGTTTTTGGAGATCGTGTATATCGGAACGGATAATAATGAGTACAGGCAGCTGTTTTTCCCAAATCAGGATTCACAGTATCTCGGACGTATACAGGTAGCTAAGGTCGGGTCTGATGTTCCGATAGCGAATGACATCGAGAAGATGTACGGATATAAAGGGAAAACCGGACTTTTTGACACCTCGGTATCCAGTCTGTCATCATACAGCATGGCACAGTACTATTTTACCACGGATGTTCCCATAAAGAGTATCAAATACTTTGATGGTTTCACAGGAAAGGGAAACGATGAGTGGACCTGTCAGGGCATGAGACTTTTCAAGGTAGATACCCTGTATGGAATCAAAATGGCAGGTGAGTGGTCGAATACCTGGTACATTGATTTTGACGGAGAGCTGATAGGTGAGCTCAATATAGATGTTATCAAAAAATACAACTGGTCAACGCTTGATGCCGGATATCTTGATATGATGGTAGATGCCAAAGTAAGGCAGGGGGATGAGCTTAAAGGCAAGGATTATGTAAAGCACGTATCCCAACAGACCAATCACAACTACGGATTCCGCTTTGATTTTGCAGATGTCTTTGGGGCAGGTTTTGAGAGCCTTATAAATGATTATGCTTGTAATAAGGCACCGCTGAACGGACTCCCAATGATCGAAAACCTCACATTGAACATCACATATGTGGATGTTTACGGACAGCCGAGATTCCTGTATCTTCCTGCTGCCACCAGTGCTGTACACTGGGCATATCGCAACCTGAACGAGACAGACAGCAGAAAGCCGGTTTTAGGTGTTGGACAGCAGGGAGGAGGTCTCGCTTTTACCGGTATCATTCCGGACTGTGGAAAGATAGATTCGGTCACATTGGCGGTAGGAAGCGAAAAAGCCGAGGCAATAGCGGATATCGTCTATGATGTTAATAGTATCAGCTACAACAAATGGACGGATTCGAGAGGCTATTCATACAAGAGAGCGATAACAAAAGCCGGAGAGCAGAATCTGCACACAAGACGTTCTGAGCTTTCTAAGCAGGATGATGCATACTATCTCTGCGTAGCTATATATGATATGAGCAAGTCTGCCATAATACCGAAGGTAGAAAATGCAATGCTGAAATATGATTATGTCGGGGATCCGATATACTGCCAGACGGCAACCGGTGTCGGTGGAAAGAGACTTGTATCGAATGCGGTAAATGATCTTGGATTGAAGGAAGGTAAAAAGCTTACCCTTCCAACAGAAAAAAAGAATTATTATGTTTGTCAGTTTACTACCGAGAGTGCTTTGAATTCAGGTGAAGTGTCCGGATTGAAGATAAAACTCAGCTACATGAACACCAAGGGCGAGAAGCAGGAAACTGATGAGATCAATATAAAAAATGCAGTATTGGATTATTACGGATACTGGCCGGGCAGCACGGGCGGCAGTGATTTTGCTTACGCCTGGACTACAGGATCCGGCAAAACGACCAGCTTTTTGGTGGCGCTCAAGGATGTAAATTATTTTACCGGAGCAGTGATAAGTTCACCGCCCGGAAGTAATGCGGATTATCAGTTCAAAGATTTCAGCATGTATTCTCTGACTGAGAAATATCCCACCAGAAGTGTTGCATGGACAGATAAGCTGACGGAGAACGGCAAGAGTACATATGTAAACATTTACAGAAATCTTGATACCGAAGCGATCAAGATAGCCAGCATACCTGATACTACCCTGATCCAGAATGGTGATGAGGTTAATGTGGATTTCACTTCTTCAAAAGTAACTGCTGTCAAGGATGAAGGATTTGATTTCACAAAATACGCCATAACCTATGCGGATGCCATGAAGGATTACGGATTTGTCAAGAAACGCAAGAGTTATGAGGTACAGATATCAATATATGATGATGTTGTGGCTACCGACGATGACGGTAATATTGTTTCAACGGGCGGTAACGGCGATTCAGGCTCTGAGAATAAGTTTTTCTTCCAGCTCGAGTTCGAATACGGAACCAGTGCTTATGTGCTGGGTAACCAGGGGTTGACCGAAGGTGATAAGTTTGTATCCGGCAGAACGCACACATTCCATGTCCACATGAATGAGGATTATGGAAATGTTACCGGCATCAACATAATATCAGATGAGATAGATGAGAATGCCAAGCCTGAAGACAAGATGCGCATCAACGATATCAAGGTTACTGAGGTTGCGGCTTCAGGAACACATATATGCTGGGTAGCATCCAATGTCGGATGGGTTGGAGCAGATTACAGCGACAGCCGAAATAAATACGGCGGAAAAGGTAAGTCTGGCAGGAGCGCTGCCGAGCTGGCAAGATCTGTGAATATAGATTACACTACCAACGTGATACAGCTCGAGTTTGCATTGTCTACCGGTTCATATCAGGTTGAGGAATACACCGAAAAAGATGCCGAGCAGTACGGCGTAAAGGCAGGCCAGGCTCCAAGACCTCAGTTCTATGGTACGATTAATGCAAAGCTTGCTTATACCAAGAGTGACGGAACGCTTGAGTTCAGAGAGTTTGATCTTGTAGAGGAGCTGTACAATTACAGAAAAAAAGTAGTAGCTAAAGATAACGGTCTTGCGACCAGCGATAAGAATTCCATGTTCAGAGCCAATCATACGGATCGATTTATCCTGAACATTGATGATATTGGCTCACTGAATCATCTGGATCTGAGTGTATCGGCTAAGGATTATCCCGTAACATGGGCAGTGACGGGACTGTCGGCAAGGATAGTCAAGGATGCAGGAAAGCTGAAGATCAATCAGTTTGAAGAGTATCAGTATGACAGAAATGAAGAGGAAGAACCTGTAGCATACATGGATAAAGATGCATATCACTTTATCATAGGAGGTACTTCCCAGCCCTGTAATATTTACTTCGATGAAAATGAGATAAAGATCGATCCGCAGCTTCGTACTGCTACCAGTGTTATATCTCGTACACCCACATCGGCTAATGATAAGATGAATATCTTCATATTCCCGACGATGGGCGGATCTAATGACGGAATCGGTATTTATGATATCGGAGTAAAAGCACAGTACAATCACCTGTACAACGGACCTCGTCAGGCAGCATGCAGCAAGCTTGAGAAATATGTGGATGAAGACGGTACCGAAATGTTCTATGTAATGGGACTTGAAGCGCAGTGCATGTCTGATCTCAACCAGCTTGTAGTTGAGGCAAGCTCCCTGAAGGGTACTAATGCGAATATGGATTATGCGATTGTACAGCAGATCCGAAGCGGTGTAGTAGTGAATACTTATTATGTAGACCTTGACGATGAAAATGCTTACTACTCTATATACAAGGCTCCTTCAAACGACATGGGCAAGATTGGTTACTACGAGAAACAGAGGCTTTATCTTCAGATCGCGCCGGGCACACAGCAGAGAAATCTTCTGGCGGAGAAACAGGATATAGCGTTTGCAATAACCTATAAGCTTCCGTTTGATGCTACAGGTGCCGAATATGTATCACCTTATGTTTATGCTACCGATGAACTGATCAAAAAGCTGTATGAGGGACAGGTTATCGGTGTGGATTATGATCAGATGTATGTAGGAGAGATAACGGGAATCCGTATTGCTACTACAGGCACGGTTGAGGCTAATATTGGATGTGCATGTCTGGCCAATTACCATGTGACTGCCGATGGCGAGATGCAGCTTGAAAAATATTACAACTTTGCGAAGGGTATTACTGTAGGTAACAACGTTCAGAAGATGACAGTGACTTCAACGGGAACAGATAATGAGGAAGCTGTAAGACATCTCGCTATACAGTTCAGCACCGCACATCCGTCAAGTGCATATGAGAGCGGTACTAACTCACCGGTTAAGTTTACACTCTACACGACGAATGAGGATGGTCAGGTTAATGATCCGCCGCTTGAGATAGCAGATCTCAGAAAATATATTACTGATGGATCAGGAAACTTCCTGACAGGTACTACCCAGACTGTGGAAATGCTGGTAACAGGCGGAGCGGCAGGTTTGAGACGTATCGTATTAGAGCCTCAGAGCGAAGCAATGGATGGATCGGCAGGTTGGAGCCTGGATAAGGTTGTGGCACAGCTTGATTCCGAGACACCTATCAGCAGAGTTATAGAGGAGCGTATATACGAGGGAAGACCCAAGACTATCCTGCTCTCAGATCTGAGTCTGTCTGCAGATATCTACAATTACAACTACAGCAAGGAAGACGATGTATTTGATCAGGTAAACATGAGACAGGGCGAGGAGCTTAAGCTCATGATGAGGAGCGAACAGCCGCTTCATATTCTGCCCACTTCAAACGGATCAGAGTACGGATGCAGAGTTTATGCCACAGAGATCACGGCAGACGGATTCGAGTCGGGTGCATTGGATGGCGTTATTTCTCATAATGAGTCATCAAAGAGATACTCATTCACGGCTCCCGTAAATTACGACGAGGAGAAGAAATACAGGATTTATATAGAATCTGTTGAGATTCCGACTGTTAAGATGTATCTGGATGTTACGGTTGCCGTAACACCCAGACCGGTGGTATCCGATGACGACGCAGCAGGGGAAGAGGATACTGCTGCCGGCGACAGTACAGTTTCCGGTGACAGCGCAGTCTCAGATAACAGCGTATCTGATGACGGAACTTCAGACAATAGCGCATCGGAAAGCAACTCATCCGATGACAGCAAGACCGACAACAAGACTGATAACGACGGGTCTGATGACGATAAGTCTTCCCGCAATGAAGAAAAGTCAAACGGTACTTCGGATGCCGGCAGTACGGAGTCCTCATCGGGATCCGGCGCGGCAGACAGCAGCTCGGACAGCGGTTCATCAGGAACAACGGACGGTGGTTCGGGTGACGGTTCAGGTAATAGTGCAGAATAGTTATTATGTAGGGAACAGATTTTTTGTTCCCTACGTATTGTTGTTTAAAGGCAGAATTGTGCTGTTACGGGATTTGTAGTGTTTTCAAAGACGGAGGAAGGCAGATTAATTGCCTTGAGGATTATGACAATGCAAAAGATCAGATTAAATGTTTGTAAGGCAGCGTTGCTGTTGTTGGCATCTGCGGCAGTTCTGAGCGGATGCGGTAAGACACAAAAGTTTACCGGCGGCGAGGATATTGGATATCCTTATACATATGAGATCAACAGCAACGGTACTGTTACCGTGACGCTGGATGGCAGCGCTTCGCCGGATGCAAAATGGGATGTTACGGGTGTTGATGAGGATATCATAAAGCTTGACGTCAAAAAAGCCGAGAAGGCCGGGAAGATCACCTATAAGGTGGAACCGGTATCGGGAGGCAGTATCAGTATCTCGTTTCAGAGAGTGAAAGAGACTGACAACGGATATGCCGATAAAGACTATTCGGCATACAATACCATAATTGACAGTCATAAGGATAATCCCGACAAATATGAAGAGATCACAGGTCCGGAAGCAAAGCACAGGGATGACGTGGTTTCAGATGATATGGCTTCCGAGGAGGTAATGGAAGATCTTCCCACGCCTGATGAAAATGAAGTGTCTGCAGATGAACAGAAATTAAATTCCTCAAGTATTATATGCAGTATAGCCATGAATCTTTCTATTACGCCGTCTGACAGGAAAAACAAATTTGTCACCGAGGCAATTGTAGAGACAGAACATCTTACGGAGGGTGTTTTTTCAGGCGAGCAGGATGATGTGCTGGATTATGAAGCATGGATTGATGAGGGCGGATCCCTGCTGGTGAGACTTCCTCTGGTAAATATGGGATGGACATACAGTTCTACCGGTGTTTTCAAGGAAACAGAGCAGGAAGAGATTCCGGGAATACAATATGATGAGCCGGAGAAGGATGAGAACGGAAATTACATTATCCTGGATATCGGAGAATACGGATATTACGACAATGATCAGTGTTTCATAATAAACGGTCTGGCAAACGGAGATGCTACCGTTGTCTTTACGGATATGGGAAATGCGTACAGGCTTACTTTGGTGGTTTCCATTAATGAGGGACGAGTGTCACTCGAATCCCAGAAGATGGAGAGAACTGAACAGTAAAGCTTAGCCAATGAGTATGAAATTGGCGTTATCTTAATTTACCGGTTGGTGACATTTATTGTCAGAGGTCAGAATGGATGATTTAAGGAAAGAGATCCGGGATTCGCTCCTGGGCAGACTCAGAATAGAAGAAGGGGCTTTTGTGGTTGCCAGAAAAGGTCTCATGCAGTTTCAGTTTGGTATGCAGGACGGTTTTGGAAGCGTCCTCATCCTCGGGTTACAGTGCAGGATGATGTGGTATCGCATTCCCGGTAAGCGAAAGGACGCCGAAAACCGTCTCGATGCCGCATTGAGCAGCATGGGCAGGAAACTGGTACTGTCATCTGCACCGAAACTTAAGGCCGTTTATTGCATTTCCATAACGGGGCAGCCTGTTGTGCTAACTGTGCATATGGGAGAAAAGGACATAGAGGCTTTCGCATATTCCGGTAAGGGGTTGCTGGGAGCATTGTCCACTAAGCATGTGATATCAAAGTTCGAGAAATCCATGCCGGAAGCCATGAATCCGCTTCCGGAAGAAAAGATCCGGGAGAGGAAACAGGAAGCAAAAAACAAATTCAAGAGTCCGTGGAAGCTTAGGAGAGAACAAAAAGCAGCCGAAAAAAAGGCGCTCAAGGCACAAAAGAAGGAAAAACGCAAAAATGGCAGTTTTTTTGCCACAGTATCTTCTCTTTTGGCGAAAAAGAATACAGAGCCGGCATCAAAGCCCCCTGCAAAGGAAGAAGCGAATCCAAAGGCACATGCTCCGGAAGAACCTGTTACAGAAAAAAATCTTATAGAAACAGCAGTCACAAAATCATCTGTAACGGACGAGTTGAATACTGATCAGCAAAACGCAACGAATACAAATAATAAAAAAAATAAAAAGAAAAAGAAACGAAAACATTAAAACAGGGGTATAGTATATAGATGATCGTTAAAGACGGCGTATTAATGTGAGAATTGAAGAGCAATCAGAGCCGCCCGGCATGAAATAAGACATGCCGTTTACGTAGATAAGGGAGGTACTATCATGGCAGGTTATTCGCAGACTTATGAGAAACTGAATGCTAAATTCGCTCTGATAAAGGATGCAAGACTTAAGCTTCGCGGCAGCAAGGAATTCGATGAGGCCGATGAAGCCTTTGAGAAGGTTACCAAGGCCTTTGAGAGGATTAAGAACAAGGGAGCCGGTTATAAACCCACAGCCGGGGAGCTGGAGTATATCCAAAAAACCCTTGATGATGGAATAGAAAAAGCAGATGCCTATCTGGATACCAAAAAAGATATCGACGAGGTAGATATGGGATATAACACCGTTGCGCGTGTAAATTCCATGGAAATGGCCAAGGAGATACTGACCAGTGTTTCGGCTGATATAGAAAAAGAACTGACAGAGCACCGTGAAAAAGCCGTGAATGACGATGCACCGTCTGCTGACCGGATTTCCCGCGATATGGAAGAGTTGAAGCTTGAGTTTGACGAAGCCAGGGAGAATGTTCATTTTGGCAGCAAGGCGTTTGATAAAGCGGTAGAGGGTTTTGAAAGGCTGGACGCCGAATGGAAAACAATAAAAGAACGATACAAAGATGGAGGTACTCCAAACCCTTATGAACTTCAGAATCTGAAGGCCAAAATTGCCTAAGCCCAGAAGCTTAATGGTGAT
>JAFYAD010000237.1 GCA_017540915.1 Lachnospiraceae bacterium | reverse complement strand
GGCACTTGCCATGGGAGGCAATATAGATATTCTGAATGAGAGGTATGAATCGGGAGAAAAGGTTGCGGATCTTCTGGTACGTACATCGGAACTTCACGGTACGGATATAGGCGGAGATATCATACCCACTCTCATAGATGAGATACCTGTCATAGCCGTGATGGCTGCAAATGCATCCGGTAAGACTGTTATATCCGATGCTGCAGAGCTGAAGGTAAAGGAGTCAAACCGTATAGATACGGTAACGGAAGGCCTTAGGAAAATGGGCTGCGAGGTTACCGCAAAAGATGACGGGATGGAGATAAACGGCGGAGAGCTTAAGGGTGCCGAGATCGATTCACACCTCGATCATCGTATCGCCATGAGTTTTGCCATTGCAGGTCTCGCAGCAGCCGGTGATACCGTGATCAAAGATGCTGAATGCGTGGATATTTCATATCCGGGGTTCTATGAGACGATAGAGAGTATTTCCTAATAGAATTATTTGGGTAAAAACGGGCACAAAATTTAGGGTTGCTTTATTATTTTCATTGTGCTAAAGTCTAGTTAATTGGTACTCGTGAAGATTACAGGAGAACACAGAGGATATTCATTATGGAAAAGAGAAAAGCAAAACGAATGGATCTTGAGGCCGGACTGGTATTGAAGAGACTTGACGGTACCGGCGGCTCCGGCGTAAATGTTACCGTTACGGATCTTTCAAGGCTTGGTATCGGTTTTACCACAAAAGAGGAGCTTGATCTTAATTCATATTTTAACGGAGATCTCAAGATTTGGACAAAAGAGGTATTTCCTGTAAACTTTAAGATCGTGCGAAAAAGCGGTCAGCCGGGCAATTACTCATATGGCGCGGAGTTTATCGCGCTGGGTGATGTGGAGTCAATGAAGATCAAGATTTATGAGATGTTGAACCCGGATGCATAACATGGATCATCATGTAAAAGGAGAGTTGAAAGACTCTCCTTTTTTTATCGCAGAAACGTCATTTGGCTTGTTTTTTTTGATAGATGTGGTATTATACTATCTTGGGTACGGTCGTTTATTGAACACGACAGATATTATACAGACATACGCTTATGTAAACTGTGGCGAATGTATTATCAGGAGGTTAAAAAAGTGGAAAAGATCAAGATGACAACACCTTTGGTGGAGATGGACGGAGACGAGATGACCAGAGTACTCTGGCAGATAATAAAGGATGAACTCATAAATCCCTTTGTGGATCTGAAGAGCGAGTACTATGATTTGGGACTTGTGCACAGAAATGAGACGGGAGATCAGGTTACAGTAGACTCCGCAAATGCTACCATGAAATACGGTGTTGCAGTCAAGTGCGCCACTATAACACCTAACGCTGCCCGCGTTGAGGAATATAATTTAAAGGAGATGTGGAAGAGCCCCAACGGCACTATCCGTGCAATGCTGGACGGTACGGTATTCAGGACTCCCATCAAGGTGAAAGGCATTGAGCCCTGCGTTAAAAACTGGGCTAAACCCATCACCATCGCGCGTCATGCATACGGCGACGTATATAAGAATGTAGAGATGAAGATCCCCGGCGCAGGAAAGGCAGAGCTGGTATTTACCTCTGCGGACGGACATGAGGAGAGAGTCACCATCCATGAGTTCAAGGGACCCGGCGTGGTACAGGGACAGCATAATCTTGACGGTTCTATCGAATCCTTTGCAAGAAGCTGTTTTAACTATGCATTGGATCTTAAGCAGGATCTCTGGTTCGCTACCAAAGATACCATTTCAAAAAAATACGATCATACTTTCAAAGATATTTTCCAGGATATATATGACAAAGAGTATAAGGATAAGTTTGAGGCAGCAGGCATAGTATATTTCTACACCCTGATCGATGATGCGGTTGCCCGTGTCATGAAGAGCGGTGGCGGATTTATCTGGGCATGCAAAAACTACGACGGCGATGTCATGAGCGATATGATATCTTCAGCGTGCGGTTCACTTGCCATGATGACATCCGTTCTGGTATCACCCTCGGGAGTATACGAGTACGAGGCTGCACATGGCACGGTTCAGAGACATTATTACAAGCATCTGAAGGGCGAGGAGACCAGTACCAACTCTGTAGCTACCATATTTGCATGGACAGGGGCCTTAAGAAAGAGGGGAGAGCTTGACAACCTTCCGGAGCTTATGAAGTTTGCGGACAATCTTGAAAAGGCCTGCATCGAGACCATCGAGAGCGGCAAGATGACCAAGGATCTCGCGCTCATTACAGAGTTAAAGGATGTCACTGTATTGAACAGTCAGGATTTCATAGGAGCCATCAGACAGACTCTGGAAGGATATTATCGTTAATACGGCGGGACTTTACGAATGGCTGTATTGGGCAGTATAGTGGTTTGTTTTGAAAATACAGGAGACAGATTATGTTTTTGAGTATATTGACAGCGGCCGAAGGGACGGAGACAACAGGGATTGATATTGATGAGATCACCGAAGCAGCGGCTGATTTTACTCAGGAAGCGGTTAAAAACCCCAGTGTGATCGCAGAGTACGCCAAAAAAGTGGCACCGGATATTCTGAGCTTTCTTATCCACGTAGTGGTATGTCTGGTGGTATATCTTATATTTGCCAGGATCATAAAAGGTCTTGTGAAGCTGGTGAGAAAAGCCATGAATAAAAAGGGCACCGAGGTCAGTGTCACGAATTTCGTGTGCTCTTTAATGCATTATGCTTTGCTGTTTTTGCTGGTGATGGTGCTGTTAGGAACCTTCGGTCTCTCCGGAACGCTGGTGGCGATCCTCGGATCTGTAGGTCTTACTGTGGGTCTCGCATTACAGGGAAGTCTGGCAAATTTTGCAGGAGGTGTTCTGATCATACTCTTAAAGCCTTTCCAGGTTGGAGATTACATTGAGAGCAAGGCCAGCGGCTGTGAGGGATCGGTTACCGATATCAGTTTGTTTTACACGAAGCTTTGCACTGTGGATAACAGGCTTGTGGTACTGCCGAACGGTGCATTGTCCAATTCAAACATTGTCAATTACAACAAGCTGGGCACGAGGATGCTGAACCTTACATTTGATATTTCATACGGTTCGGATCTCGCACTTGCCAAGGCTATACTCACAGAGATCGCCAATAAGGACGAGGCTGTACTGCAGGAGGAGGCAAAGACCGTATTTGTGTCGGAGCTTCGGGATTCATCCGTAAGACTTGGCTTCCGTGTGTATGTAAAGGCGGCGGATTACTGGACCACAATGTGGCGTATCACCGAGAATGTGAAGCTGGCATTTGACGAGAGGGGCATTTCAATACCCTTCCCGCAGTTGGATGTACACACAAAGTGAGCTTTTGATAAATGATTAGGTAATACAGGTATTTTATGGTACTTTCATGTCAAAATATCTCTATCTCCCTCGGCGGAGAAGAGATCATCAAAAAGGCGGATTTTCATATAGAGGAGAGGGAAAAGACTGCCCTTGTGGGTATTAACGGCGCAGGTAAATCCACTCTCTTAAAGATCATAACAGGTGAGCTTAACGCCGACAGCGGC
>JAFYAD010000236.1 GCA_017540915.1 Lachnospiraceae bacterium | reverse complement strand
TGCCAGCATTTTTTCAAATTTGCGCCGTTTGGCTCCTGTCAAAATGGATATCATACTAACCAGCGCGCCTATGATGGCGGCTATTCCCAGGATGATGAACGCAGAGGGCATCAGCCATTGCAATTCGCCGGGGACACCGAGCTGGTGTGTGCCGAAAAGATGCAGACCGCGCCAGATAAAGAATGCTCCAACCACGATGACCACTACATACTGAAGATATCCGAATTCATCTTCGGGGATCCCGTCTATGGCAAGTTCATGATATCTGGGATCGGCGTAGTCGGCGCCACATTTTTTACATTTTTTGATGATCTCTCCGAATTTTCGTTCTCTCGCCTCATAGGAAAAGAGTTTTTTCCCGCATGAGGGGCATTTGAATTCAAGACTCATGATGTTTTCTCCGTATAAAAAATATAGTATAGAGTCAAAAGGTGATTCACGGATTGTTCCGTGAATTTTGGTTTTTTATTCCTTGAATCAGTATATCTTTTTTTGTCCGGATGTAAAGAAAATTTTTGACGGAACAAATAGGAGTCTGTATAATGGATAGGTAGTTGCAATTCAAAGTCAATATCGTGTGGTATACAGGCACCCTTCAGACCTGCTGACTGAGGGGGTATTCTTTCAATAATAAAGGAGCCAAGCATGAAACTGGCGATCATTATCCTGATCATATTTCTCATAATATTTATAATCTGGCAGACTCATGAGCTAAAGCAGTTTGACGTGACACATTATTACATCAACAGCCCGAAGATCACCAAGCCTCATCGTATATGTGTTATAAGTGACCTGCATCAGCATTCTTATGGGCATTACAATGATGTGCTGATAGACTCCATAAAGGCACAGGAACCGGATATGATAGCCATACCGGGTGATATGATAGTGGACACAAAGCCATACCAGTACGGTGTGGCTTCCAGTTTTCTGTCAAAAATCTCGGAGATCGCACCAATATATTTTTCAAACGGCAATCACGAAAAGAGGGTCGAGGACAGGGCTAATCCCAATCATATTCATTATGAACTGTATAAGGAGGCGCTCTCAAACTTTAATATATACACCCTCAATAACACGGGAGTGCGTTTCGATGATGAGATAGAGATTTATGGTCTTGACCTGCCTACAACTTACTATACCAAGGGCAAGCGCCATCATCTGAGCAGCATGGAGCTCATGAACATGGTAGGGGCGGAGGTAAGGGAAGATGTTTCTGATGCAGTTTGTAGTCACGAGCCGGATGAGACCGGATCGGATAATGCCGGATTACTGAATTCAAAAATCACGGATGCAGAGCATTTGATGACAGAAGATTTCTTTGGATCAGAGGATAAGACTGATAGGAAAGAAACCGGCACTTCAGAGGCAGATGCGAGAGCACAGGCGCTCGAAGCGGAAATGAAGAAAACAGTTTCCGATGAGAAGCTGGATAATCTTCTGAACAGCAATTCACAGATGGCTGCTTTGTACAGTGATCTCATGAGATCAAAACACGAGCCTTCCGTAGGACGCGTCCGTAAACAAAAGCAGAAGAGAAAACACAGATCTCTTCTCGCATCTATGGTATTTGCGGAGACGGACAGGATTGAAAGGGACAGAAAAGATTTCGAGCTTGAAAGTCTTGAAATGAAGCACCGGATCTATGAAAATGCAGACCGGAAGAGGGAAAACACAGGCTGTTTCAAGGATGATTCCAAATACAGGATATTGCTGGCACATAATCCGGAATTCGGAGGAGCATATGCCGGAGCGGGCTTTGACATGTCGCTCTGCGGTCACTATCACGGAGGATTGGTGTGCCTTCCCAACGGAAAGGCAGTCATTTCACCTAATTTCACATTGTTCCCGGAATATGCCAGCGGTGATAATGTTGTGAGAGGCAGACATGTTATCACAAGCCGCGGTCTTGGCACGCACACCTTCAACATCCGTGTATTTGACAGAGCTGAACTTGTGGTCATTCACCTGCTGCCCGAAGGCGCAAATGATGCCTTTAAGTACAAAGATCCTTTTGATGATATAGATTTCACTGCGTTGTGAAATAGTGAGTTGCTATTCACATACTCTAAAACTTCCCACATTAAAACGGCGTGTGTCTCGCTTTTAGTGTGGGAATATTTTTTTTCTTTGCGTATTTTTCGGAGTATTGAGTTCTATCCTATATCTTGTACGATATGATAAACAAAAACACGAAATATAGTAATATTATATTGAAAAAAAACAGATTTGGTAGTATAATGCTTCGGTGTGAATTGTGCGATAAGAGAGGTAGATATGGAACTGAGTGTTAAACTGCAGGCATTTGAGGGCCCTCTGGATCTTTTGCTGCATCTGATAGATAAAAACCAGATAGATATATATGACATTCCCATAGTGGATATAACTGAGCAGTATATGGCTTACCTTGACAAGATGAGAAAGGCCGATCTGAATATTATGAGTGAGTTTTTGGTCATGGCGGCGACTTTGCTGGATATCAAGGCGAAGATGTTGCTGCCGGCGGAAAAGGTGGAGGAATCCGATGATGAGCCGGAGGATCCGAGGGCAGAGCTGGTAGCTAAGCTTTTGGAGTACAAGCTTTACAAGAGCATTTCCGCTGAGCTTAAGGACAGGGAATTCGATTCGGATATGGTATATTTCAGAAAACCGTCCATACCTGATGCAGTTGCGGAGTACAGACCCCCTCTTGATCTGGATGAACTCATAGGGGATGTGGATCTGAACAGGTTAAATGCCATATTCAAGGCTCTCATGAAAAAACAGGACGATCTGGTGGATCCTATCAGATCGAAGTTTGGACGCATTGAAAAGGAAGAGATCTCTGTTGAGTACAAGATGGGGGATCTCAAAAGCTTTGCTGTTGGCAAAAAGAGCTTTTCTTTCAGGGAGGTCCTGTCAAGATCCGGTTCGAAGCTTGAAGTGATCGTTACTTTCTTAGCCATACTGGAGCTTATGAAGACCGGAGAGATAGCCATCATACAGGAAAATCGTTTTGATGATATTGAGATCGCGTCCAATATAGCGGCATGAGCTGGTCACCGTTGATTGAAATTGCTGGTTAGAATATCATGATTCTAAATCAGGATTATCGTTCGGATTTCCTTCAATTGTCGGGTGAATCGGTAACTAAAATTGTTAATAAGAATAGTTTAAGAATAAAGCATATTTGTTTTATAAGGTACATGAGATGAAAGATCAGGAATATAAGAACATAATAGAGGCAATTCTCTTCACCATGGGTGATTCCGTGGAGCTTGAAAAGATCGCCGATGCACTAGAATCGGACAAGAGGAAGACCAGAAAACTCATAGAAGAGATGAAACGAGAGTACGAGGAGAGCGGCAGGGGAATCCGCATACAGGAGTTTGACGGATGTTATCAGATGTGTACAAGCCCTGATATGTACGAATACCTCATCAGGATAGCTGCACACCCTAAGAAGCAGGTGTTATCAGATGTTATGCTGGAAACCCTGTCGATCATAGCATATAAACAACCTGTCACAAGAGGCGAGATAGAGAAGATCCGTGGAGTTTCCTGTGATCACGCCGTCAATAAGCTGGTGGAATACGGACTTATAGCTGAACTGGGGCGTCTTGATGCTCCGGGTCATCCGATACTTTTTGGCACTACAGAGGAATTTTTAAGGCGGTTTAATGTCAGATCCGTGGATGAACTTCCCCAGGTTACCCCTGAGGTCATGGAAAAATTCAGGGAAGAGGCAGAGAGAGAAACACCTGTCGAGGTTCCGGTATGATACACATAAAGCTGCTGTGTGTTGGACGCATCAAGGAAAAATACCTTAAAGACGGTTTGGATGAATACCTTAAACGCCTTAGCCGGTATGCAAAGGTTGAGATCACGGAAGTTAACGACGAGAAGACCACAGAGGGAGCCTCCGATGTGGAGAATACCGCGGTAAAGGATAAAGAGGGAGAGCGTATTTTATCCCACATAAAAGATACGGATCATGTATGCGCCCTTGCGATAGACGGCAAAATGTATGATTCCGAAGGTCTGGCGGAGCATCTGGACAGATTGTATGTTTCAGGAGTATCAGACATAGCCTTCGTCATAGGAGGTTCCCTTGGGTTATCCGATGCGGTATTGAAGCGTGCAGATGAAATGCTTTCTTTTTCCAAAATGACGTTTCCGCATCAGCTCATGCGACTGATCTTTTTAGAACAGCTGTACAGAACCTTCAGGATTCAGAAAAACGAGCCTTATCATAAATAGGAGAGAAACAGTTTGATGCAGGAAGAAAAAAAGATAACCGAAGAAAGGCTGAACATAGAGGCAGCGCATCTCAATAATATTTTCGGTTCATGTGACGAGTACATTAAGATAATAGAGAGAAACCTGAAGATAAAGGCGGTAGCCAGGGGAGATGAGCTTATACTGACAGGCGGTGAAGAAGATGTAAAATGTGCCGTGCGTGTGATCAAAGATCTTTATGTTCTGTCAAAGAGAGGCAATAGCATCACAGCCCAGAACGTCAATTATACCCTGGCTCTTGCCAGAGAGGAGAGTCATCACTCCATCACGGAGATAGAGGAGTATGTGATCTGCCATACGGTTAACGGCAAGCCTATAAAACCCAAGACTCTCGGGCAGAAGCGCTATGTTGACGCCATAGAGAAGAAGATGATCACCTTCGGTATCGGTCCTGCCGGTACGGGTAAGACTTATCTCGCCATGGCTCAGGCGATCAGGGCTTTTAAGAACGAGGAGATCGAGCGTATCATACTGACACGTCCCGCCATAGAGGCAGGAGAGAAACTTGGATTTCTGCCGGGAGACCTACAGAGCAAGGTGGATCCTTATTTGAGACCCTTGTATGACGCGCTTTACCAGATTATGGGAGCTGATACTTTCGTTCGCAACATGGAAAAAGGTTTGATAGAGGTTGCTCCTTTAGCTTATATGAGAGGCCGTACTCTGGATAACTGTTTTATCATCTTAGACGAGGCGCAGAATACTACGCCTGCCCAGATGAAAATGTTTTTAACACGTATGGGCTTCGGCTCGAAATGTGTTATCACAGGAGACCGCACACAGAAGGATCTGCCAAATGATCAGAAGAGCGGTCTTGATGAGGCGATTAGGGTTCTTCGGGATATAGAAGATATATCCTTTATTGAGCTTACGGCAAAGGATGTTGTAAGACATCCGCTGGTGCTTAAGATAGTGGAAGCCTACGAAAAATATGAAAACAGTACAAAATCAAAACCCAATAAAAAATGAGGCAGCTGTTTAGATCCGGGTTCGAAGATCAGGGAACTTGAAGATCAGGGATTTTCCTGCCGTTTGGTTCCGGACAGTTGCAAATGGAGCAGATAATGGAAATAATATATGAGAATGAGACTGAAGCAAAGTTCGATTTTGATGAAAAGGAACTTGCGGATGCAGTAGGGGAGGCGGTATTGGATCACCTTGGTGTGGAATATGAGGCACAGGTGGGGCTCACCCTGACGGATGACGAGGGTATCAGAGTCATAAACGCTGAGCAGAGAGATATCGATGCACCTACCGATGTTCTGTCTTTTCCGATGTTGGAATTCGATACTGCAGGCGATCTTTCTGCTGCATATGAAGATGACACGAACTTTGACCCCGATTCGGGGGCGCTTTTGTTGGGAGATATAGTCATAAATGTTGACCGTGTCAAAAGCCAGGCTCTTGAGTACGGTCACAGCGAAAAAAGAGAATATGCTTTTCTGGTCTGTCACAGCATGCTGCATCTGTGCGGTTTTGACCACATGGAGGAGGCAGATGAGGCTGTTATGACCGAAAAACAAAAGATAATTCTGGAAGGGATGGGAATCACGAGATGAAGAACAGATTTGTCAGAATTTTTGTGATGGCTCTTGCCGTCAGTGTTTTAGCGACATCTGCCGTCGGCTGCGGAAAAAAGCAGGCAGAGACACCGGTTCAGGATATGACGGAGACTTCAATTGAATCGGAGACAGATACACAGGTTGATGAAGGGGCTGATGAAGGAGCGGATGAGCAGGAAACTACGGAAGAGATTCAGGAAGAGGTTGTCACGGAACCCGTGGATCCGCACGCAGGAAAAGCTATGAACCTTCTCACCGGAGAGTGGATAGCGCCCAAGAAAGCAAAGTTAAGACCTTTGGCTGTCATGATGGGTAATACCATAGATGCACTCCCACAGTATGGCATTGGACAGGCAGATGTTCTGTACGAGATACCGGTAGAGGGCGGTATCACAAGACTTATGGCTATCTTCAGCGATTATTCGGATATCAAGGCCATAGGTTCCACCAGAAGCTGCAGATTGTATTTTGCTGAGACTGCGGCTGAGTATGACGCTCTGTATGTACATTTCGGACAGGCCTCCAACGCCAAGAGTTATCTGGCTTCGGATGCCATAGACAACATCAACGGAATTGACGGAAATGTCTATGGGCTGTCTTTTTACAGGGATTCTTCAAGGCGTGCGCCGCACAATGCTTTTACCAGCAGTGATGGAATAGCGAAAGCTATCGAAAAGCTTGGGTATGATACCAAGTATGATAAAGACTATGAGGGGCATTTCAAATTCGCGGATCCGCTTACAGATACCGCAGGCTCCATCACCACGGCAAAGACTTCCAAAGCCTATGCCATGACCACCGGATACAATCACAGCGCAACATATTTTACATACGATAAGAAGGCAAAGAAATATCTGAGATTCCAGTACAAGAGAGCCCATGTAGACGGTGCTGACAGTGCACAGCTCGCTTTCGACAATGTCCTGTTCCTCTATATGGACATGAAGGTTTTGGACAAGAGTGGACATATCAGTGTCAAAAACACCGGCTCTGGCAGCGGACAGTATTTTGCGGGCGGAAAGGTCATGGATATAACCTGGCAGAAAGGCAATACGCCGGATTCCGCAATATTCCTGGACGGTTCGGGAAATGAGCTTGTGTTGAATTCCGGAAAAACCTGCGTCTGTGTTATAGATTCAGCTACTACCGAAAAGGTAAAGCTGTATGAAGATGAGGATTCTTTCAATAAAAGATGACGATTTATAATCGGGGATGTTAAACATGACAGAACAGAAAAGATCAAATTCAAATTTTATCCGTCAGGGTTCAATATTGGCGGCTGCCTCCATTATAAGCCGTGTCATAGGTCTTTTGTACAGGGTTCCCCTGAATGCCATATTAGGTGATAAGGGAGCGGGATATTACGGTACGGCGTTTGATATCTATACATTGATGCTATTGATATCATCGTCAAGTCTTCCACTGGCAGTTTCAAAGCTTGTATCGGCCAGGGCTTCCAAAGGTGCCATAAAAGACGCCTACAAGACTTTCAAGTGTGCTCTTGGTTTCGGACTGTTCATGGGCATTGCGGTATGTCTTGCAGTCTGGTTCGGAGCGGATTTCTTTGCGGGGACATTATTGAAAACGCCTTATGCGGTATATGCTGTGAAGGTTCTGGCTCCAACGCTGGTCATTGTGGCGGTGTTAGGTGTTTTACGAGGCTTTTTCCAGGGCCTGGGTACAATGTTACCCTCTGCGATCTCACAGGTCATTGAGCAGATCATAAATGCAGTGGTATCGGTGGTAGCGGCATACATACTTTTTGGCAGAGGACTTGTGGTAGGAACGATCTTAGGCGATGCTGAAGGTTATTCCGCCGCTTACGGTGCTGCCGGAGGAACACTGGGTACCTGCATAGGTGCGGTAGCCGGCCTGTTGTTTGTGGCATTTGTTTTTGCTGTCTTCAACAAACCCATGAGGAAGATGTTCAGGAAAGACAAGGTTTCAGTCAGAGAGTCTTTCGGCGTGATATTGAAAGCACTGGTGTTGACCGTGATACCTGTGTTGCTCAGTACGACACTTTACAACCTGAACTCCATCATCGATCAGGGTGTGTTCAAAAACCTGTCCCTAGCAAGAGGTGTTTCGGGTGATGATATCGATGTGTGGTGGGGCGTTTTCACCGGTAATTTCAAGGTGCTCATAAACGTTCCCATATCCATAGCGGCAGCCATGGCGGCATCCTCCGTTCCTGCCATAACGGCTTCATTTGGTAACGGAGACCTTGATGATGTGAGGAGCAAGGTGGCGCTGGGCATCAGATACATCATGATAATCGCATTTCCGTGTACCGTGGGATTGTTCATACTGTCGACTCCGGTCATGCAGTTCCTCTTCCCGAAGAACTCGGTCGAGCTGGCAGGCTCCATGATGAGGATGGGTGTTATCTGCGTTGTATTTTACTGTATGTCATCCCTCACCAACGGAATATTGCAGGGTATCAACAAGATGATAAAACCTGTCATACATGCGGTGATAGCCCTTGTGGTGCAGCTTATTTTCATGGTGATACTCATGCAGTTCGACATGGGTATTTACGCTTTGATAAACGCCAATACATTTTTTGCGCTCATCATGTGTGTACTGAATTCCATCAGCATCTGGCGGGAGCTTGATTACAAACAGGAGTTATTGAACACCTTCTTAAAGCCGCTTGGCGCTTCAGCCGCCATGGGCCTCGTGGTGTATTTTGTATACGCCGGGCTCAATGCGATACTGGGTAACGCCATTGCGGTATGCGTTTCCATTGCGGTGGGAGCAGTGATCTATCTCGGTGTGATGTTACTGGTCAGAGGAATGGATGAGGACATACTGGCCGCATTCCCGGGAGGAACACGTCTTATCTCTCTGTGCAGAAAGTTAAAGCTTTTACAATAACAGGTAAAATATGATCAGGATTTCTGAATTAAAGCTGCCTTATGACCATGATGAGGCAGCTTTATTAAAAAAGATTAGAAAAAAACTCAATATAAAAGATGATAACGCGTTCGAATACACCATAGCCAAAAGATCTCTGGATGCTCGGAAAAAACCTGAACTTTACTATATCTACACTGTGGATGTAAAGACAAAGGACGAGAAGAAGATTCTGAAAAAGGTAAGGGATAAGGATGTCAGGGAGTATGTTCCGGTCGTGTATCGCTACGAAGCGGATCAGGTGTCTGCTACAGCATCAGCTAAAGTTTCGGAGAAAAACCGGCCTGTGGTGGTGGGAGCGGGTCCTGCGGGTTTATTCGCAGCCCTGTTACTGGCAGAACACGGTCTTGAGCCTTTACTCATAGAGCGCGGCAAGAGCGTGGATGAGCGGACGGCAGACGTGGAGGCGTTCTGGAATACAGGATTGTTAAACCCTGGGTCAAACGTACAGTTCGGTGAGGGCGGAGCCGGAACCTTTTCCGACGGAAAGCTGTCCACAGGTGTCAATGACAAGTCGGGACGCAATGCATATGTGCTGAAGACCTTTGTAAAATACGGCGCCGATCCGGATATACTCTATGATTTCAAGCCACACATCGGAACCGATGTTTTGAAGACTGTGGTTAAAAATATCAGAAATGATATAATCCAACTGGGAGGAACTGTGCACTTCAACACTGCGCTCACAGGTCTTGACATAGAAAGCGGGACGGAAGGCAGCAGGCATCTGAAGGGTATTTTTGTAAATGAGATGGAATATATTTCCTGTGAAAAGCTGGTGTTAGCCATAGGACACTCCGCCAGAGATACCTTTGAGATGATAAGATCTGTAGGCTTACCTATGGAACAGAAAAACTTTGCCTGCGGATTCAGGGTGGAACATCCTCAAAGTCTTATAGACAGGCTTTCCTACGGGGATGCGGATGTGACATATCTATCCCCTGCATCATACAAGCTGACATATAACGGGAAGCGTCCTGTTTACTCTTTTTGCATGTGCCCGGGCGGATATGTTGTCAACGCATCATCGGGAGAGGATCAGACTGTTGTCAACGGTATGAGTTACCGGGGCAGGGACTCGGGTGTAGCAAACAGCGCTATCGTGGTGGGAGTAGGTCCCGCTGATTACGGATCGTCTGATGTTCTGGCCGGAGTGCGTTTTCAGGAAAGGCTTGAGAAAGCGGTCTATGATCTTGGGGGAGGAGCCATAGCAAGGCAGCTTTACGGCGATTACAGGGAGAACAGGACCAGCACATCCTACGGGTCATTTGAAGGCGCAGTAAAGGGAAGAACGGTTTTGTCTAACTTAAGAGGGCTTTTTCCGGAGGAGATGGAGGATGAGTTCATGTCCGCCATGTCATATTTTGACGGAAGACTTAAGGGATTTGCGGGGGATGATGTGATCTTAAGCGGAATCGAGAGCAGAACATCCTCTCCGGTGCGTATCCTGCGCGGTGAGGATTTCCAGTCGGATGTCAAGGGTATTCTCCCCTGCGGCGAAGGCTGCGGCTACGCCGGCGGCATAGTATCCGCCGCCATCGACGGGCTGAAGGTTGCGGAGGAGATTATTTCTTTTTGATCGTGCTTCATCTGTTAAAACAGAAAATTTTAAAATAAACAGGTGATAAAAATGTGACCATTCACAGTCTGTCAAGCGAATGAGGTATGGACACAT
>JAFYAD010000235.1 GCA_017540915.1 Lachnospiraceae bacterium | reverse complement strand
CGATGTTTGACCCTTCCAATATGTACATTAAATTCATAGCGGATGTGGACTTTTCCGATCCTTCCTACCATCTGCCGCACTTTTATGAGCTCTATGCCGAATACGCTTACGACGAGGACAAGGAATCCTTCAAAAAGGCTGCCGTAGCCAGCCGTGAATATTGGAAGAAATGCTGTCACCCCGTGACCGGTCTCTCACCGGAGTACGGCGAATACGACGGTTCCCCCTGCACACAGGGCGTGGATATGTTCGGTCGCCACGACTGGTTTTACAGCGATGCTTACCGCACCATGATAAATATATCGGCAGATGCGGTATGGTGTGGCGAGACCCCATGGGCAAAGGAGCAGGCCGGGAAGTACCTTGACTTTTTCAACGCAAAGCTTGCAGACGGCAGCTGGGAAGATGTTTATACCGTAGACGGTCAAAAGGTAGATGATATGAAGGTTCTGCATCCATGGGCCGTGATAGCTTCCGTAGCTTCGGCCGCAGTATTGTGCCCCGACAAAGCAACCGACTGGGTAAAGCTTTTCCTGGAGCGCGGACTTCGCGGCGGAGACCGGCGTTACTATGACAATTGCCTGTACTTCTTCACTTACATGATACTGAGCGGAAACTTCAAAATTTATTAACGCCAAATACAGATCATCTCATGCAAGCACGGTGATCTGTACCCGGCATGTTGTCACACAAAAACAATTGCAACACAAAAACTCGAAAAGGAGAAAAAAAATCATGAAAAACAAACTGATAGCAATCCTTACCGCATCGGCACTTGCAGTATCCCTCTGTGCCTGCGGCGGAAAAACACCAACACCTGCACCGGATTCCCAAACCGATTCCGGTCAGACAGTGACAGAGCAGACAGATAATTCCGGCGGAGATTCTGAGGATACCACCGACAGTTCAACAGCGGAAAACACCGAAGATACCGGAAAAGACACTGAGAATACCGAGACAACCTCAGAGGAAAACACATCCGATGATACATCCGCTTCATCAACCGAGGAATCGGATCTTCCCGAGGGTATCGTAGCTGTTAAACTTCCGCCCGCTGTTCCGATTCCCGAAAACGATGCCATGACTTTTGTACGCGATATGAAGGTGGGCTGGAACCTCGGCAACACCTTTGACGCCTCAAACTGCAACTGGCTTGACGATCCTCTCAAATATGAATCCGCATGGTGCGGTGCCACCACCACCAAGGAGCTCATACTTGAACTCAAAAATGCCGGCTTCAACTCAATACGTGTGCCTGTTTCATGGCACAACCACATCGATGCCGATCACAACATCGACGAAGCATGGCTCGACCGTGTACAGGAAGTAGTTGACTATGTGTATGAGGAAGGCATGTATGTTATCCTGAATATACATCATGACGATGATCCGGAATATATGTATCCCTCCTATGATTGTCTCGACAGCTCGAAAAAATACCTTACAGATATTTGGACACAGCTTGCAGAACGTTTCGCAGACTACGACACACATCTTATTTTCGAGACCATGAATGAGCCCCGTCAGGTGGGAAGTGACATAGAATGGTGGGTTCCGGATGTTAACGCTGACAATGCAAAAGAAGCCTTCGACTGCATAAACCAGATGAACCAGACAGCAGTCGATACCATCCGTTCCGTATCAAAAGGTTACAATACCGAGAGATACATCATGGTACCGGGCTACTGTGCTTCAGCTGAATTTGCACTGATAGATGCTTTCCAGATGCCGGACGACAGTCTTGCAACAGCAGAAAACAGACTGATATTGTCAATTCATGCTTACACTCCGTACAACTTCGCATTGAACTTAAACGGCACTGCTGATTTTGATCTTACCAAGACATCCAGCACAGCCGATATAGACAGCTTTATGCGTCGTCTCTACACCAAATACGTATCAAAGGGACTTCCGGTAGTGATCGGTGAGTTCGGTGCATTGGAAAAGGACGGAAATACAGAATCCAGAGTACAGTTTGCCGCATACTATATCGCTATGGCAAGACATTTCGGCTTAACAGCACATTGGTGGGATAACAACGCCATTAATTCCACCGGAGAATGCTTCCAGCTGATAGACCGAAACAGCCTGACCTGGTCTTTCCCGGAAATACGTGATCAAATAATTTATTACAGCGTGGAACATTAATATGAAAATCTTTGACTTAGACAGCCCCTTTATGAGGGTTCTCAGTATCATATCAGATCTCATGATCTTAAATATTTTGACGATCATCATGTGCGTCCCCGTCATTACGGCGGGGGCGTCTTTCACGGCAATGCACTACTGCTGTCTCAAGCTTGTGCGCGGCAAAGAACAGAGCATATCCCATGATTTTTTTCATTCCTTCAAGGACAACTTCAAACAGTCCACCGCTATATGGTTACTGTTTTTGTTATTTGCAGCGGTCACATGCTTTAACCTTTTCTCAATGTACACCAATCCCAATGCCATAAGTCCCTTTGTACTGGGCGGAACACTGGTCGTCATCGGTCTTGTGCTCTTCGCCGGGACCATGGTATTCCCGCTGCAGGCCAAATTTGTCAACACTATACCGGTAACTCTCAGGAATTCACTGTTGTTCAGCTTCAGGAACTTCCCAAAAGTACTGCTCATGATGCTGGCAAATCTTGTACCTTTCGCACTGCTCCTGTTAGGTAACATCGGTCTTATGATATTCCCCCTCATAGTGGCGTTCTGTTTCTCGGCTCCCGGTTATCTGGCTGCCAGACTTTACAATAAAAAGTTCAAGGCAGTAGAGAATAATGTATTGAAAGCCCAGGGCATAGAACCCGAGGAGGATGATGAACCCGAAATTCCGCAGAGAAGACCGGTAAGAAAGCGCAAATGAAATCCTGCGGACTTTTTATTATCTATCTTCTCATTCCGGCTGCCTTTTTCTGCATAGCCTCGATCAGACGTTTTTCTATGTTTTGCTTTATGAAATCTCTCTTCTCCGGTTTTACCAGATAATACAGCACGGACTCGATCACCAGCTCCCTGGGAAGACCTCTTCCCACCAGCTTAAAGTTTACATAACCCCTGTCTATGTATGAAGCGATCTCTTCGTTGGAGATGAATGCCGGTCTCTTCATGCACTGTGCAAAGTCTTTGGCCTTCTGTCTGTTGGGGCAGGGGAAAGGAGCCGCGACATCATATTCAAGCTGTTTTAAACCCTCGTCCCTGTAATGCTCAAGTCTTCTCTCGCATCCCGGAAAACATATCTCGTCCACCAGGATCTCGACCCTTCCGGCATCACTCTCCAGGCTCTTTAAGATCTCCTCATCGTGATTGAGATTATAATCCAGCACCACCATGAAATAGTCACGTGAAAGCTCGGATCTGAGATTGTCAGTATCCCTCAGGCACTTGGTGGTGGATGACACAAATTTATATGAAGGATAACGCTCGCGAAGGAAATCCTCCAGTGCCGGCGAATTAACCAGCACCTGGTTCATCCCGTTATCCGCCAGCTTCATGATAAGGTTGCACAGGGTATCATGACAGTGCTCCTCGCTTATCAGAGGGTTTGTCCAGGTAAACCTCAGGGGGATCTTTCTGGAATTGTACTCCTTTACGGTGCGCTCTATGTCATTTTTGGATGTGAAACCCAGCACTGTCCTGCCGCCGTTCCATATGGCACCGGGAAATGTACCGTATGCGCTGCCTATCCTGTATCCTTCCACAAAACAGTTTTCATATTCTTTCATCAGGTCTGCCAGCGCAAGCCACAGAGGCTTATGAAAACAAAACCCCGGCAGATGCCAATAAACTTCTTTACCCATGATATTCTCCTAAATGACTTGTTGCCCGGCATCAGGGCTCTTCCCAATGATTCACATTTGGTCACCCTGTGGCATCAGGGCTCTTCCCAACGCTTCGCGTCGGGCCCCTCCTCATGCCATGTTATGGCCAGCTACCTGGGCGGGGTCTCGAGATGTTTATAATGCCGGCCTTAGTAAGGTTTGCCAGCAGCTGAAGGCGTGCTTCGCCCGCCCTCTCGGGCTTTAACATGAAGAGACAGTATGTATCTATCAGCGAGAACAGATTGGCTGTGCGTCCTTCGATCTTGAAATTATTGATACCCATTGGAATGTATTTTTCCCAGATGTCATCCGGTTTTACAAAGGTGCTGTAATCCTGTATCGTGTGAACACAGTTATGGTCGCCGTACTCACAGGTCCAGGGGATCAATGGTTTTCGCTTCTCCGGTGGGAGCTTTCTGTTCTCAATGGCTATACGCTCGTTTCTGGCCTGATTTTTGTAGTGCTCACCGCGTCTGGGACAATTTGGTATGCACAGTGTATTCACCAGTATCTCAAGCTTTTCCCGATGCTCCACCTTCTCCAGCAGCTCCCATTTATTATTGAGGTTATAGTCCAATACGACATATTTATAGTCCTTTGCTATCTCTGCGTTTAATGTGTCGATATCCTTTATCTCCTTGCAGGTGGAGCTGTTATAGGCGAAATTCGGATATTTGGTGCGCAAAAACTCCTCCAGCAGTGGCGAGAACACCATTACCTCGTTCATACCGTTATCCGCGCACTGCATGCAGAAATTGCAGTAGGGATCCATGAGATCATCCTCCGTGATCTCCGGATTAGTGTAAGTGTAGCGGATCGGTATCCCCTTGGCATTCACCGCCTTAATAACATTTTTGATGTATCCGGCGTCACACTGATCTCCTCCCACGAATCGACCGCCTGTCCACAATGACATGGGAAATTCTCCGAAAAATGACGCTATCTCCACATCATCTCTGAAATACTCCGGATAATGCTCCAGCATACTGACCCAAAACATATTAAGCGGGTAATTGTACCGCAGTCCCGGCAGATGAAATCTGGCTTTTAACGACATATGCTACCTCCTGAAACCAAGCTGTTATTAAACTGTTACTATTCACAGCCAATATCATGTAACAAACAGGCTGCCAGCTTGCTGAGCAGACTGTTTGTTATATGATATTGACTGGAAAGTGACTGTGAATAGTAACACTAACTACACCATTTACCGTCAAGGCTTGCTGATCACTATCTGTCCGTCCTTCACAGACAGCTTTACTTTATTGTCCGAAAGATCCAGGCTCTCCAACATCTCATGTGGAAGCTGCAGTCTTCCTGCACGATCCAGAACGGAAAACTCGTCCTGGGTCTCCACATCCGAAAGGTCTGATCCCGATTCCGTAACTCTCTCCGCAAAGCCTTCCTTGAGTACTCTCTCGGAGCTGATCTTTCCGTCTCGTATAGCCACGACTCTCCTGACCTTTTTGGACAGGGTCATGTCATGAGTTACTATCAATATGGTCTGACCGTTTCTGTTGAGTTCCGAGAAAACATCGAAAATGTAATCTGCAGTCCTTCTGTCCACGCTGCCGGTAGGCTCATCTGCCAGCAGCAGTGCAGGTGAATTTGCCAAAGCAATTGCTATCGCCACACGCTGCTGCTCACCTCCGGACAACATATTCATCCTGCTGGCGCTCTTGTGTGACATACCCACAAGCTCCAACAGTTCCTTTGCCTTCTCGCGTCTGTTTCTGGTGCCGGAAAGCTGCATCGGCATCATCACATTGTCAAGGGCTGAAAGATACGGCAGCATATTGCGTCCGTTATTCTGCCACACGAAACCTACCGCATCCCTCTTGTAGGATACAAGCTCCTTCTCCGTCATGGTGAAAAGATTGCTGCCCATGACGAAAAGAGCGCCTGCGCTGGGTCTGTCAAGGCCGCCTATCATATTCAGGAAAGTGGACTTACCGCTGCCGGAATTTCCTATTATGGCTGTAAGCTCGCCCCTTTCAACAGTGAGATCAAGACCCTGAAGCGCCAAAACCTCTGTCTCTTTGGTCTTGTATATCTTCACGAGATTGTCAGCCCGTATCATGTATTCATCATTTTTTGCTTCATTCTGTGTCTCGGCCGCCATCTATCCGTTCTCCATTCTCCAACTCGATGATCATATCCGCCGCTCCCATAAGTCCCACATCATGGGTGGTCATCAGT
>JAFYAD010000234.1 GCA_017540915.1 Lachnospiraceae bacterium | reverse complement strand
GAAGAGCTCCTGCTCACCGCCGATTCACCCTTTGACGGGTCAGATACAGTGATAGTCGACATCAATGATATCACGGAAAAACATAAACGCAGGATACTGATAGAAAAACTCATCAGGGATGCCATCAACCAAAAGAGCTTTCAGGTGTATTACCAGCCCATTTGGGACAAAGAGACCGGAATGTTCCATTCCGCCGAGGCATTGCTGAGACTACAGACACCGGAGTACGGTTTCATCTCGCCGGAGGAATTCATACCTGTGGCTGAGCTCAGCGGTCAGATCGACGAGATCGGTGCTTTTGTCTTTGAGGAGGTCTGCAGATTTTACAATGCGCACAAATTGGATAAGCTGGGCGTGGAATACGTGGAAGTGAATCTTTCCACTGTTCAGTGCATGGATCCCGGTCTTGTGGACAGCTTTGATGAGACTCTGAAAAAACACGGCATACCATCGGGGCGTATCAATCTCGAGATCACCGAGTCTGCGGCAGCAGATAACCGCAGGGTACTGAAGACAAATGTAACATCCCTAAACAAACTGGGATTTTCATTCTCACTGGACGATTACGGAACAGGATATTCAAACTTCTCTTATATGTTTGAGCTTCCCTTCTCCATTATCAAGCTTGACAAGAGCATATTGTGGCGCGCCATCGATCCCCGGACCGGTCCGGGACCGGAGAGTGCCAGGGTTCTGCTGTCCAACACTATCCGTATGATGAAAGAGATGGGATATCATGTTCTGGTAGAGGGTGTTGAGACAGAGGAGCAAAAACATCTTCTGGAAGAGCTGGGCTGTGATTATTTCCAGGGATTCTTCTTCTCAAAACCTGTGCCGGGCAACGTATTTCTGGAATATATCGGCGCTAAAAACCGGTAATGAATAATATTTTGATCAGGAGAGAAAAAATGAGTATATTAGATGCATTATCCCGTATCCCTAAGATCGTGGAATCAAATGTAAATGCAGCGATCCACAAGGATACATCCGTAAAACCGGTCAACCCGCAGGAGATTGAGCTGAAAGCTTCTGATGTCAGGATTAAAGAGACAAACACTATGAAAGCTAACGACACCAGATCGAAGGATATTGCCGCCGCAGTATCGGATCTGGAAAAAGAGCTCATTGCGTCAAACAGCGTAGAGAAACAGCAGCAGGTGGCTGGTGCGCTACAAAAAACAGGACATACAGAGTAATACGGCGTTTCATTGGAAATGCCGGTAGATCCCCGGAATACACTGATCTGCAGTGATCTGATACGTGTCCGGGAGTATTATTTCAAAAGAGGAGGCGTGACACTATGGAAAACATTTTTGGAGACAGCACAAAGAAGCTTGGTTTCGGATTGATGAGGTTACCGGAGACGTCAACATACGGTGGTCCTTTCGGAAACATTGATATCGAACTCACCAAAAAAATGGTGGATTACTATATTTCACAGGGCTTTACCTATTTTGACACCGCATGGATGTACTGTGGTTTTAAGAGCGAGGATGCAGCGGGAGAGGCGCTTGTGAGCAGACATAAAAGGGATGAATTCACATTGACCACCAAGCTTCACTGCGGTTTCTTCAATAACGAAGACGAGATGGAAAAGATATTTGAAACCCAGCTCAAAAAGACGAGAGTTGACTTTTTCGATTATTATCTTCTCCATGATCTCGGTGAAGACCATTACAAAAAATACACAAAGTTCGGCTGCTTCGATTGGCTTTCAGACAAGAAAAAAGCCGGTTTGGTGCGGCATATGGGTTTCTCTTACCACGACAGAGCCGATCTTCTCGACAGGATTTTGACAGAGCATCCGGAGGTTGAATTTGTACAGCTCCAGTTAAACTACCTTGACTGGGAAAGCGAGGCGATACAGTCCCGCAAATGCTACGAAGTATGTGTAAAGCATGATAAGCCTGTGATAGTGATGGAACCTGTAAAAGGCGGAACGCTGGCAAACGTTGTTCCGGAGGTGGAGAAGCTCTTCAAGGATTACGCACCTGACATGTCGGTTGCTTCCTGGGCCATAAGATTTGCGGCAAGTCAGCCGAACGTAAAAATGGTTTTGTCCGGCATGGGCAATATGGATATGCTGACAGACAATACAAACTACATGAAAAACTTCACTCCGTTAAATGACGCAGAACTGGAGATCATAAAGAAGGCGACGGATGTGATCAATTCAAGCATCGCCATACCCTGTACGGGCTGCGCGTATTGTGTTGACGGATGTCCCAAAAACATTCCCATACCCAAATACTTTTCGCTCTACAACGCGGAAAAACAGGAATATGAAGGCAAGGGATTCACTCCTCAGGGTGGGTATTATTCACGACTTACACAGGTTTACGGCAAAGCTTCAGATTGCATCGGTTGCGGCAAATGTGAAAAGATCTGTCCCCAGCATCTTCCGATAAGGGAAAACCTCAAGCTGGTTGCAGGACAGTTCGGTATGTAAATTGCACGAAAGGTAAAATAAAAGTGTCTTAAAAACTGCGGCATAACTGCAAAGACCGATATTTTTTCAAAAGTACTGACCGAAGATTCGGAAACAATGCACAAACAACTAATGAATGAACTTATCAAGCAGCCGACAGACTTTGGTTGGGATCATGTGTGTTTTGATACTGTTCCTTCAAAGCCCGAAGGCACATACATGGTTTCGCCTGCGTTTATGGGCTATAAATACAAAGATGATCGTGTGTATTACAGGCCGGGTGAGCGTGTGGAGGTGGATTATTGGGCGGTTGGCAGCGATACAAGCTACCATGTGACAGTGAATGCGCCGGATCTTGAGGTAGAATATGGAAGTGTTATTCATATTTCGTTTACTATGCCGGAGTATGATGTGAATATTCTCATGGAATCGCAGTCGGTTATGACGCCTCATAATACCGGGAATACAGGTTTTGCCGGATTCATGGGTATGTACATGGGAGATATGGGTAATACGACAGAAGCTCCAAAACCGGCTCCTGTGGATAATCCCGTCGTAAGTAAACAGAAATTAAAGCAGAGTAGCTTTATTTTTTTACTCCAAAATTGCCGAAATCTTTACTTTCAAGGCAAGATGTGATGAAATAAGTAGTGTCTGCTCGTTAATCGTCCTATAAGCTTGCATTTGAAGTTTATAGGACGATTAACGAGCAGACACTACTTAATGCTTATATGAGTGCTAGCTCACGCCAAGAACTGAATAATAATTTACAACAGTACTTTTATAATGATGCTGTAAGTGACATATTAAGAAGACTGTCGGGCTTAATAAAAAATTTGCCGGGCAGATAGGAGCGGGGCAAAGGATTTTCAACTGCAATAGAAGATGTTAAGGGGGCGAAAAATGGTAAATCCTACTAGGGAAATGATTGTTCTAAAAGGAGAGATCAAAACCTCTTCTGTACAGTCATGCCTCTATAATCCGGGGACCCAAAAGTGGGATGTAACATTTTCAAACGGCAAGACCTTCTCTTATGCTTATGATAACGTAGAAAAACTGTTCAATCCTGAAGTAATAGACATTCATGAGTATAGCCTTTGTGAGGTGGGTGGCCGCCGGCTGGGAAATATAAAAGAAATATATTCCTTTCGTGGTCACAGAACGTATTATCACGTGATATTTGAGGGT
>JAFYAD010000233.1 GCA_017540915.1 Lachnospiraceae bacterium | reverse complement strand
ACCGCACAGCCCTCTTCCCACTGACCCGCGGTGACAAGATCCGCCAGGATCTCTCCCGAATGTACCGAATGTCTGAGCAAAAGATGCCTCAGATATCCGGTATGATCGTTCTTGTGAAGATAAGGCACATTATATTCCGCAAAAAAAGACAGGGTCTCACTGATGACAGCTCTGAAATCAGCCGGAACTATCCTGCATCCGGACACCGTCACAATATCGTAAAAGCTTCCTCTCTTGTGCATACCAAGTGCCAGAGGACCGTTTTTATACTCGTCGCCAAAGGAAAATTCCATTTTGTTCCTGTAGCTTTCGGTGACAGGGCTTTGAACTATTTCAACAGGAACATCCACCCCCATATCGGTCAAAACCGGTGACAGCAGTTTTTCCACCTGTTCACGCTTCATGGCAAGCTCGTCCTCATCCGGCAGATTCTGATATGTACAACCTCCGCACTCTCCGAAATGGGGGCACTTTGGCTGTAAAAGTTCGTTGTCTGCCGGCTTTACCACATCAATGAGCATTCCCTCGAATTTACCTTTTCTCTTTTTAGTGAGACGGAATCTCACCGTCTGATGAGGTATGGCGTTTTTTATAACTACCTTTTCCCCGTCGGAAAACTCCTCTGCATTATCCGCACCATTTTCATCACCCGTAGGTCTTACTATACACTTATTGGGAAAATCCACCCTCTCCACAACGCCTGTATATATATTCCCCTTTTTCATACATCCCTCCGACTGTATCAAACATTAATCCTGCGGTCTTATGTTACTATTCACAGGCTTGTCTTTGCATCGACCTGCCCTGCAGCGATAAATAAAACCGCAGGCATCAACCTGCGGTCAATCATACCAATAACAAATATGGGGAAAAAATTAATCCTCGAACTTGTCGTCCTCGTCATCTTCTTCATCATCTTTGTCATCTTTGTCTTCATCAAAATCTGCGAAGAAATCATCATCATCAAAATCTTCATCAAAATCATCATCGAAATCATCAAGATAATCCGGAGAGAAGAATTTGTAGATACCGTATGCTGCGGCAGCAACCGCGATTATGATACCGATGATGGCAAATACCCAGAGAAAACCGTTTTTCTTTTTCTCTTCTTTTTTCTCCTCGATACCCACAAGCTCATTTACTCTGGAAATAAGGTCCTCAACTTTGTTCATTGTGCATTACCTCCCATATAGATAGTCTCAAAACCTTTAAAGATAATAGCATAATTGTATAAATATGTAAACAACAAAACACAGAAAATACAAAAAACTCAATTCCAGAAATCCACAGGCTCATAATCCTGCAATCTCGCCAAAAATCCGAGCTTTTGAAGCTTTTGCTGTATCTTGTCCAGTATCTCCGTCGACTCCGCGGAAACCGTGTGATAATGGTAATCGCTGGTAATATTCTTGAGCAGGAAAGACTTGCCCGAATTGATCTCCTGAAGATACCTGTCGGCGTCATCCCTGGATCTGATATTTATCCCGGCACGTACAACGCCGTAAACCTTATGATAGACAAAAACATCCTTGCATACTCCCCCGGAATCCACTATGGCGTACAATTCCGCCGCAGCATCCTCATCGGAATGTTTGGTCTTGAACACGCGGCTGACTCCCGGTGTCTTCTGAACCACATACCCTAAATTTGTGGATGCTATGTCATAGCCTTCCTTTCTGAGTAAAGCAATGTCCTGCACGATAACCTGTCTGCTGACACCGAAACTCCTGGACAGCGCAGAACCTGATACAGGCTTATCGGATGAAGTCAACAGACTTTTTATGTTTTCTCTTCTCTCATCTCCTGTCATCAGAGTGCCTCCTGTGGACTGTGACTATAGTGAAGGGATCTTCCCCATTCACATCGGACGCAGGTTTTTAAGCGAAAGATCAAGGATGGGAGCCGAATGTGTCAGGGCTCCGCTGGAAACATAGTCTACTCCCAGATTGGAAAGTCTCTTGATATTCTCCGCGGTAACATTTCCGGAAACCTCGATCAGAGCCTTTTTATCTATTATGGCGACAGCCTTCTCCATGGTCTCATTGTCCATGTTGTCTAACATTATAATGTCTGCGCCGGCTTCAACCGCTTCTTTTACCATGTCGAGAGTCTCAACCTCAACCTCTATCTTGCGGACAAAGGAAGCATACTCCTTTGCAGCAGCGATTGCTTCCTTTACACCGCCTGCCGCTCCAATGTGATTGTCTTTTAACAGGACACCGTCCGAGAGGTTAAGCCTGTGATTATAACCGCCGCCAACGGTAACTGCGTATTTCTCGAACACACGCATGTTAGGCGTAGTCTTTCTGGTATCTAAAAGCTTTATGTTGGTGCCCTCCAGATATGAAGCAACTTTAGCGGTGTATGTAGCAACGCCGCTCATACGCTGAAGGTAATTCAGTGCGGTGCGCTCACCCTCCAAGAGGATCCTGATATCGCCCTCCAAAACCGCAAGCTTCTGTCCCTTTGTAACTCTGTCTCCGTCTTTGGCGCTGAAGGTGATCTTTACATCTTCATCCAGGAGCTTAAACACTCTCTCAAAAACCTGCAGTCCGCAGATGACGCCGTCCTCCTTGCAGATGAGGTCGGCAGTACCTGCCTGTGCATGGGGCATTACTGCGTTGGTGGAGACATCCTCACTGGTGATATCCTCTCTCAATGCGCTGATGATCAGCGGATCTACGTTTAATCTCATCGTTGCCTTATCTAACATTTTCAATACCATCCCCGCAATTTACGAGGGGATCATCCTTTCTCCGGCACAAACCGGCAAATATTATCGCTACTGTACACTGCTATTCCGGTGTTACTGTTCACAGTCACTTTACATACATTCTACAGGCTCGCCCTGACATCGGCAATCTGCGAAGCCAAGCCGGCAGGAATCCTCTGGCACATTACTGACCGGCATGATTTATCCTCTTGGCAGCCCTTTTCGCAAATACAAGACTCTCCAGCAGTGAATTGCTGGCAAGCCTGTTCTTGCCGTGGACTCCGTTGCAGGCAGTCTCTCCCACCGCGAAGAGGTTTTTCATGGACGTTTTGCTGTCGTGGTCCACCTTTATGCCGCCCATAAAATAGTGCTGTGCCGGCACTACCGGTATGCACTCGTTATAGACGTCATAGCCCATCTTCTTGCAGTATGCCACTATGGTGGGAAAGTGGGTATCAAGCTCTTCACGCGGTATAGGTCTTAAATCTTCCCAGACAAACTCCGTTCCGTCCTTCTCCATCTGTTTGAGAATGGCCTCCGTCAAAAGATCCCTGGGCATAAGCTCATCCGCAAAACGCTCCATATTTTTATTGTACAGCTTTGCTCCCTCTCCCCTCACTGACTCGGATATGAGAAAACACCTATCATCTGGGTTCTTGGAATAAAAGGTTGTGGGATGTATCTGGACATAATCCAGATCCTTGAGCTCGATATCGAATTTTTTAGCCAGGTCTATGGCATCGCCGGTAAGATGTCTGAAGTTGGTGGAATGACGGTATTTTCCGCCGATACCCCCTGTTGCCAGGACAGTGTATTCGGCAAAAATATCAACATCCTCCTCCTCACCGTCGTCGGATATATGGCTGACCTTAAGTCCTACGCACTTTCTGTCATCCCCTTCACCTTCAATGATGAGATCCGTCATGGCGGCATTCTCTATGATACTGATGTTATTCCGGCGCTTTGCCTCCTCATAAAGGCGGCTGGTGATGGCCTGTCCCGTGGTATCCTTGTGATAGATTATGCGCTTCTCACTGTGGGCGCCCTCTCTGGTAAATAAGAGATTTCCGTCCTCATCCCGCTCAAATTCCACACCGTATCCCAGCAGATCACTCACCACGTTCGGCGAGGATCTTATCATGATCTCCACGGATTCCCTGTCATTTTCATAATGACCGGCCTTCATAGTGTCTTCAAAATATGCATCGTAATCCGACGGATCCTTCAGCATACACATTCCGCCCTGCGCCAGAAAAGAATCGGAATCCTCCACCCGCTTTTTGGTAATGATTGTGATCTTTTTCCTGCGGTCAACATTAAGCGCAAGGTATAAACCGCTGCATCCGCTTCCTGCGATCAAAACGTCTGTTTTCATAAGCTTTCCTCAGCCTCCCAGCTCTATCATGCGATCCAGCGGTTTTCTGGCCGCTTTTATCATCTCGTCGCTCATGACTATCTCCTCAGCCGCATCGCCCTTCAGGAAATGATAGATGTCTCCCAAGGTTGTGAGGGCCATGTTATGACATACAAGATCCTTTGACAGGGGATAGAACATCTTGTCAGGGCAGTCATAAGACAGGTGATCCGCGATAGATGACTCCGTTCCGATAATGAATTCCTTTGCATCGGACTTCTTTGCAAAATCCATGATGCCCGTGGTGCTGCCGATATAATCAGCTCCCTCGCAGACCTCCGGGAACGCCTCGGGATGTACCAGCAAAAGAGCATTTGGATGGTCTTTCCGTGCAGCCTCCACATCGGATTTCTTAACCCTCATGTGAGTTGGGCATCCGCCCCTGTACAGCACGATATCTTTGTCGGGACACTGGCTCTTAACATATGTACCCAGGTTTATATCCGGCACGAAGAGGATCTTGTCCTCGGGCATGTTGCGTATGATCTTCACTGCGGAAGATGAGGTCACGCAGACATCGCAGCCGGTCTTCATCTCCGCCGTGGTATTGATGTATGCTACCACTGCGTAGCCCGGATTCTGCTTTTTCAGCTCCTCCAGAAGCTCCAGATCAAGCTGGCGGGCCATGGGACAGTCGGCATCCTTCGCACTCAAATACACTCTCTTCTCCGGAGACAGTATCTT
>JAFYAD010000232.1 GCA_017540915.1 Lachnospiraceae bacterium | reverse complement strand
CGAGTTTGTCATAATGATACCCGGAAAAAAAGACCGCAAGATCCTTACGGATATCTTTGACCTCCTGAGAGAAAGGATGATGGAAGAGGCAAAATATGATAAGACCTTTGAGATAATATCACTGAGTCTGGGTATCCTCTGGAATGCAAAGGTGTCCGACGGTATCGACCAGCTTCTCTCTTTCAGCGATGCTACCATGTATTACGCCAAGCTGGCAGGTAAAAACCGTTACATATTTTTTGATGATTATGCGGATCGGATCCAGATGGAGTCCGAGATGGAGAGCACCGCGGAGGAAGCCTTCTCGGAAGGGCTTTTTTCCGTACTGTATTATCCTGTTCTTCATCTGCAGAATGAAATGCTGTTGCGAACCGTGGCAAAGGTGGTCTGGAAAAATAAGCGGGGCACGGAGTGGGAGCGCAGTGATTACGAGAGAGTACTCAGCAAGAGCGGATTCATCAAAAAACTGGATATCTTTGCTTTTGAACGTGTCTGCGCCGATCATGACATGATAGCCGCTGCATCTGCAGGCGAAAACATGCTCGGCATAGAAGTCTCCGGAATAATGTCGGATGACGGAGCAGTTAAGCTTCTTCGAAAGATAACGGATAAATACGGCCTGTCTGTGGGAGACATAGAGCTCATGGTGAGTGAATCCCTCTTTGGAAAGAGAAACGCCGAGATGGTGATGAAAAATATCATCCAGCTCAGAGAAGAGGGCTTTTCAATAGCGATAAAAGACTTTGGTCGTGATTTTTCAAGCCTTAGATATATGGAGAAGATCAAGCCGGATGCCATCTATTATGACAAAGGATATCTGTCGGCTGACTACGGTGATATGGGGCGCACGGGAATTCTGAGAACATTGTTCAGCTTTAACAGGGACATGAAGCTTCTGAGCGTCGGACAGGGTGTAAAAGATCTTCATGAGGCGGAGTTTCTTATTTCAAACGGATGTGATGGTGCTTCAGGAAGCTTTTTTATGAATCCGGCGCCGCCCCATGAGTATATTAAATTCATTTCCTCACTTCCGCACGAGAGCAGGATGACTTCCTATGAATTCAAAAAAAATCTTGCAGACCAAAACGGAAGAAATGAAGGAGAGATCGCAGGCGGCGGTGTGGTATTTTGCGATGGTATTACCGACAATTGGGGAGCTCTGTCCTTTAGCGGCGGTATGGTGGAGACCAATCTTGTGAAACTCCCCGGCAACGCATTTACGGATAACGGATTTACCATATCCATGTGGCTTAAGCCTGCGGAGGTACAAAACTGGATAAGCGCAGTCTTTATAAAACATGAGAGAGGATTCTCTTCATTTATGCCCAGTATCAGCGGCAATCTCTGTATGTTCCGCATGCATCCGAACGAAGTGGATGATGTTTGGACAGACAATATGGATAATGCTCTGCAGGTTGGCAAATGGACCCATGTAGCTTTAGTGTATGACGCTTTCAGTGCCACAAACAGGATTTTTATAAACGGAAAATTTCTGAAATTGAAGAGCAATATTCCCAATGTTGGAAAGCCGCTGTTCATCTATTTGGGCGGAGATTGCTATCAGCCTTCCTTCAGAGGAAAGATCTCGGCTCTGAAGATCTGGGATGCACCTCTTTTGGAGGAGGAAATACAGAAAGAATTCGACAGCTACGCAAAAGAGGATAATTACCGCGGCAATGATGAGCCGGAGGAGCATGTTGAGTATTTAACTCATGATCCGGCTGTGTTCGAAGATCCCGAGAACCATAAGTTCTATATTTATGCAACAGGCGGTGTTGGGATGGTCTCGGAAGATCTGGTACACTGGGAAAATCTGGGGAAGATAATAAGTGAAGTCCCCGCAGAGGCAAAAAACTGGACAGATTCCGATATGATCTGGGCTCCGGATATCGTCAAGGTAAATGATGAGTATCGGATGTACTGTTCAAATTCCAGCTGGGGCGTGCAGCAGTCATGCATATTCCTGGCAGTTTCGGATAACCCCGCCGGTCCTTTCAGACCGAAAGCCGTCGTTTTGAGGACTCATAGCGCGCTGCCTGTAAACGGTATAGATGCCAATATTATAGAGGATCATGAGACCGGTGAACAGTACATGGTGTACGGTTCATTCTGGGGCGGGGTACACATGGTGGCGCTGGACAAAAAGACAGGGCTCTGCAAAAAGGAGGAGATCGGTATATGTATTGCCGTGAGACCCCAATGGACTTCCGGGTCCATAGAAGGCCCTTATATAATCTATCACCCCGAAACGCAGTATTACTATCTGTTTGTGTCATACGGCTCCCTGAAGAACGATTACAATATCCGTGTGGGCAGAAGCCGGAAGGTAACGGGACCATATATTGATTTTTTCGGAAATTATATGACGGATATTGATGACGAAGGTCTTACCAGAGGTCTTATGATCTGCTGTGGTTACAGATGGTTGAACGGAATGCCGTATATGGGCCCCGGGCATAATTCGGTTTTGTTTAGGGATAACGGGGATATGTTCCTGGTATGTCATATCAGAAAAATGTGTTTTGACGAAGATGACTGCGGTCCCGGTCTTCTGCAGGTGAGACGGTTGTTTATGACCGACAGCGGATGGCCGATAGCTGCGCCGGAAGCCTATG
>JAFYAD010000231.1 GCA_017540915.1 Lachnospiraceae bacterium | reverse complement strand
TAAGTGATCTTTATGTTAAACACTTCTCCCTCCACCAGATGCACCTGCTCACCTTTTATGGTGAATATCTTGGTGGCATCCGTCAAAATCCCCTTCTCCGTCTCCGTAAGTGACTCATACAGGTCTCTCAGTTTCTTGGCGCGGAAAGACTGGGGAGTCTGTCCCTGATACATCTTGGATCTCTCGGGTATCTCGGTCACGAAATCACCATCATCACTTCTGACTATGGTGTCGGTAGCGGCAACTACGGTATCGCAGGCACCGAACTTTTTGGTGAACTCTATGTTTTCCTCCAGAATCCTGTGTGTCACGAAAGGACGCACCGAGTCGTGTGTCACGATGATGGTGTCGTCATCCAGCAAGCCCTGACTGTCTATATATTTTATAGAATTCATGATGGTCTCATTTCTGGACGATCCACCCTCGATCACTTTGACATTGTTGGCTCCGGGAATGTATTTTCTGATGAGATCCTCGGTATGCTTTATCCACTGTTTCGGTGACAGCACCAGCACCATGTCAAAGCCGGGACATACCACAAACTTCTCCACTGTGTGCACTATGATGGGTTTTCCGCCCACATTCATAAACTGCTTGGGTTTCTCCACATTTCCCATGCGGGTTCCCTTACCGCCGGCCAGTACTACTCCGAAAACATTATTACGCTCTCCCATGTTGTTCTCCTTTCAAACCTGTGTCATCAAATCCATAAGCCTGTCAGCGGAATTACCGTCGCAGGCGCTCAAAAACTTCTTTTTGAATGCTTTGCGTTTGCTATGGTCATAGCCTTCGAGATCGGAAATGGCAGCCAAAAGCTCTTCCGTAGTCTCGATCACCGGTCCCGGTGCATTCTCCACATAATCGAAATACATATCCTCGCCGGACAAAAACCATTTATGATCCGGCGCATATAAAAACAGTGGTTTTCCCGTCAGGACAAACTTATAGATATCCGGATCGTAATCTCCTATCATGGCATCGCAACAGAGCATGCACTCCGATTCCGTCATGGTCTCCGTGGCATTGTATATGAAATCTCCGCAGTAACTGTAAAGGTGGTCCTTTTTCTCGATCTTCGAATCCGGAGAAATATAGATCAGGACATACTCGCCTAGGAACCGCTCCCTCATGGCCATATAATCAACAAACACCTCGCTCACTGGTCTTTTCACGCCCATCCTGTGGTACGGCTTGTAAAACAGGACCTTCTTGTCCTTAGCTGCCGGATAGACCTCGTACAGTTTTTTCTTTGCAGCTTTCTTCCTCGTCTTGTCAAAGAGGATATCGGTCATAATGGAGCCGATGGGCTTGTAAGCCGCCTCATCCTGCTCTCCGAAGGCACCGGCAAAGATCTCCTTCAGTCCTTCCGAAGCTAAGGGCACGATATCGTAACGCCCGTGGAGCGGCGCTATGGCAGTATAATCGCGCTTGAGGCCACTCTTGTACAAAGCGCCGGCATAACCGAATTTTCTGACGGGAACGATCTCGTTCCAATTCTGAATGACCTTTGTTTCCGGCCGGATTTTTATACCATTTATGATATCATTGTTGTCAGTGATGAAGATATATGCACATCCGGCAAGGCGGCTCATGTAACGCTGCCTTTCAGCCGGCTTCTCGGGCAGTTCACCGAACTCCGCAAATATAAACCTTCCGTTCGCCCCCGCAACGCTCTTGAAATACTCAGTTGTCTCATCCACATGCTCTCCGGTGAATACCGCAACGCAATTTTCCACCACCCCGTCGGCGCAGGCATTTTCGTACAGTCTCCGGCCTTCCGTGGTGTACCACTTAAGCCTTTCAAGGCGTTCCATCCTGGTGCTGAAGAGGACATCCGCCCTCGGAAGCCTGTCAAATGCTCCCTCCACCGGATCGGATCTTAAATATTTCTCCAAAGATTCCCGTCCGAACATTTCCTCCATAATACGTTCAGTGGCATGTCCGTCACAGGCCGACATAAACTTTTCCCGGAACCTTATAACACGATCCCTGTCAAAACGTTCGTCCACATGTTTTATATAATCTATCATCTGGCTGTTGGACACGAATATCGGTCCCGGAGCCAGCTCATCATAATCGTAATAAAATCCTCTCCAGTCAAAATACTCAGAAATATCATAGGAGAAGAATATCATAGGCTTTTCAAACAGCGCGTACTCAAACACCAGCGAAGAGTAATCAGAAATACATATATCCGCCACGCACAAAAGTTCCTCTATATCACATGCATCCGTCAGATCCTGTGCGAATTCCTCATCGTCCTTTTCTATTGGCATGGGCTTTTTCACGAAGGGATGATGCTTGAATATGAGAACATACTCATCCTCAAAAGCCTCCTTGAACATCCTGACATTCAGCATCTCCGGTGTCTTTGCCTTTGCCACACGACCTCTGAAAGTAGGTGCATAGAGGATCACCTTCTTGCCCTTCGCAGAGGGCATCAGGGCATAAAGCTTATCAAAGGCTTTTTTACGGAAAGACTCGTCATAGAAAATATCGGATCTGCTGATACCCAAGGGCACCACGGTCTCAGGTCTGTCCGAGAGATCCATTGCCTCCACATAGGCCCATGAAACCTCCGGGGAACTCACCGTGACATAATCAAGATTTTTGTAATTGGGGTATTCCTTGAGATCCTTTTCTGTGAGGCCGAAGATCAGTTCCGCGGTACTCATACCCCATTTTTTGAATGCACCGCATCCATGCCACATCTGCATAACCTTGGTCTCCGGACGCATCTTCACACAGCTTATGACATTATTGGCCTCATTCAAAAAAACATATTTTGCAGTGGCCACATCCTTAAGCATATCATTGCAGCGAACTATATATTCTTTTTTGGACGCTGTGGAATCCAGCATAAAGTGCGTGTGTATCCTGTAATTGTATTTTCCGGCCAGTTCGTTGTACAAAACCCTGAAGCTGTTGGTAACTTCGGGAAGCCTTGTCTCTATGAACACTACCTTGTCCTCTTCCACCGGCTGCTTCGCATATTTTGCGTATTGCGCCGGGAATAACTTCTTAAGGGTCTTGCGTTTATAAGCGGCATTTTTTTTCTTGGTGATATAGTTCTTCATATTGCGCTTAAAACCATATCTGAAAAAATGATACTTGGACAGAATGCCCATATTTGCCAGAATTATCTTTAATCGTTCCTTCATGCTGATCTGTACCGGTTCCAATCTTTATGCTAAATATCCCCAAAACCGGAAGGATCCGGTTTTAAGCTGTCACAACATTTCTTTATACCATATTACTGGTCAAAACACAAGCAAATAGTAGCTTATTATCGCAACACTAAAGCCCGGGTGATCCCGGGCTTTGCGTTCATATATGTCTTATTCAATTACTGAAGCTTAGTCGTGTTGATCTTAACTCCGGGTCCCATTGTAGAGCTGAGTGTGCAGCTCTTGATGTATGTTCCCTTGAGTGAAGCCGGCTTAGCTTTGATGATAGCAGACATAAGGCTCTGGAAGTTGTCCGCAAGCTGTTCCTCTGTGAAAGAGGCCTTTCCTATCGGCACATGGATAATATTGGCTTTATCAAGTCTGTACTCAATCTTACCTGCTTTGATGTCGTTAACTGCCTTGGTAACATCCATTGTGACTGTTCCGGCCTTCGGGTTGGGCATGAGTCCCTTGGGACC
>JAFYAD010000025.1 GCA_017540915.1 Lachnospiraceae bacterium | reverse complement strand
CCCTCATCACCACTAACTGTGCAGTTTTGGGTGTTGCTCTTACCAATGTGACCAAAGAGTATAATATTCTGGAGAGCACCGTGAACGGTCTTGCAACCGCAGTAGGATTTTTCATTTCCATTGTGCTGATGGCGGGTATCCGTGAGAAGATGGAGTACAATGACATACCGAAACCCTTTAAGGGTACTGCTTCCGTTCTGCTGGCAGCAGCTCTTATGTCTATCGCATTCATGGGATTCTCCGGTATGAGCCTGTAGATCTGACTTTTGTGGAGATTCTCGGGTATAGGCCTGTAGATATTTTATGGAGAGTCTCAGTTATAGGCCTGTAAATCTGGCTTTTATGGAGATTCTCGGGTATAAGCCAGTAGGTTTGGCGTTTGTAGAGATTATCGGGTAAAAATCTGTATATCTGACTTTTATAGAGATTCTTTTGGTTAAAGATAAGTTTTAAAGGCCCCCCCTTTGGGGGAGCTGTCGGTGAAACCGACTGAGGGGGAATTTCATGGATATAACATCGATATTAGCTGCAGCAGTAGTAGTAGGCTGCATCGGAATCATAATAGGCCTTTTCTTAGGCGTTGCCAGCGAGAAGCTGAAGGTTGAGGTAGATCCCAGGGAAGAGGCGATATTATCAGTTCTGCCGGGTAACAACTGCGGAGGCTGCGGTTACCCCGGATGCAGCGGACTGGCGGCTGCTATAGTGAAGGGTGAAGCTCCGGTGAATCAGTGTCCGGTGGGTGGCGACCCTGTCGCAGCAAAGGTTGCGGACATTATGGGTGTTGAAGCCGGTAGCTCCGTCAGGATGACTGCTTTTGTAAAATGCGGCGGAAACTGCGATAAGGCAGGAAAACTCTATGATTATACAGGTGTCATGGACTGTGTTGCGGCGGCGGCTTCATCAGGCGGCGGACCGAAATCCTGCGATGACGGATGTCTGGGCTTCGGAACCTGCGTTAAAACCTGTCCTTTTGATGCCATTCATGTGATAGACGGAATCGCAGTTGTGGACAGCAATGCCTGCAAAGCCTGCGGAAAATGTGTGGCCGCATGTCCCAAGCATCTGATCACACTGATACCTTATGAGTCAAAATACGCGGTAAACTGCAGCACCAATAATAAGGGTAAGGCTGTCATGGATACTTGTACGGCAGGCTGCATAGGCTGCGGTCTCTGCGCAAAGACCTGTCCTAACGGAGCGGTTATATTTGAAAATAACATTGCGGTTATAGATCAGGAAAAATGCGAACAGTGCGGCAAGTGTGCTGAGAAATGTCCGAGACACTGCATCATCGCCAGAGCTGTATAAGAGTATCGGGTTTTGGAAAACATCGGCAGAGCCGTATGCGAGTATTGTGTTTTGGATAATCACCCCCAGGATACAGTTTTATACTGTATTTCGGGGGCTTTTTTTGTTGCATGACAGAGGACAGAAATGGTATAATTTTTCTGTAAGTCTTTCTTTCAGGGGAACTCATTTGTAGTGATAGAACTATTTGATGGAATGGTATGTTTTTTCAGAGTAAAGGAGTATCAATATGAGATCGATGAGGAGATTGACGGCGCTCGTACTGGCTATGATGATGGTGATACCGAATACCGGAAACATCATGCTGGGAGCAGCCACGGCAAAGGCTACCACATTGAGGCTTGAGCAGACAGAAGGCACTGCAACGCTAAAGAACGCCAATGGTATAGCCAAGACCATAAAGGCGGGGATGAAGCTGTACAATGGCGATGACGTTACGACGGATAAGAGCAGTTACGCTTATATCAGCCTTGACGGCACAAAGGCTGTTAAGATGGATGAGAGCTCATCTGTCAGCATCAAGCAGAGCGGTACTCAGAATGAGGTAATGGTAAATTCCGGAAGCCTTATTTTCAATGTGACGGTTCCTTTGACCAAAAAGGAATCTCTCAACATCCGTACATCTACCATGGTGACGGGTGTCAGGGGTACCATAGGGTATGCCAAAAAGATCTCTGAGGAAGAGTCCGAAATCGCGATTCTCGAGGGAAAGGTAGAACTTACATCCATCGACAGCAAGACAGGAAAGAGTAGATCCGTGTTTATATCTGCCGGAGAAAAGGGTGTATGTCGCCGTGTGAAGGCAAAGTTTGAGAAGAACAGTGATCTGCAGGTTCCACAGGTCAAAGCGGAAAAGATCACCGAGGATGATATACCTGATTTTGCGGTCATCGAGATAGGACGTAACCTTGATATTCAGGAGCGTCTCAGAAAAGACGGGGTATTTGATGTAGAGAAGATACTGGCAAGATACAGGACTCTCGGAGATAAGGGGACCTTCATCACCATAGGAACGCCTGTTACACCGAACAGCGTTTCTGCCAATAAACCTGTTACACCCAACACCGTTTCCAATAATGAAGCCGGAGGCGGCGGAGGAGGCGGCGGTGGTGCAGGCGGCGGAGGTGGCGGTGGCTCCGTTCCAAGTCCTGCTGCAGCACCTTCCATAACTCTTGCAACCGTAAACGGCGGTGGAGTTTACGCAGAAGGTGAGCCTATAGGCGCACTTTCAGTGACCGCTGAGGTAGATAAAGCCGGTGCCTATACCACCTATCAGTGGTATGTGGCAAACAGCGCTGATGGGGCGGGTACGGCTGTAAACGGTGCTACAGATACCACATATACACCGGATTCTGTTCTTGGTACAAGGTATTTTTATTGTGTTGTAAGGTCTAAGGAGTCATCGTCTTCGACTGCAGAATCGCTTAAGGAGACCAACAGGGTTGTGGTAGCTGTAAAGCAGCCCTCGACCAAGGTTACGGAAGCTCTGTCTCAACCGGGTGATGCGAATATCGGTTTTACATCCATAACATTAAACCCCGTCAGCCTGGCAAGCGTAGGCTCAATAGACGGCAGTATCAATGAAGCGGGCAGCAAGATAAAGCTGACAGGAGTAAGTCACAGTGCACAGGCTTCTGAGTCACTTCGGGCAGAGACTGTTGTGTTTAACGCCCCGGTTTCCAATACTTCGTCTGTAGAAGGTGAGGTGGAGTATGCAAAATCCACTACAGCTACAGCACCCACAGATGATGACGAATGGCAGACTGACAGGACATTTAACGGACTTGCCATGGGCACACCTTATTACTTCTTTGCAAGGGCTTCAGCCACAGGTTCCACATTTGCAGGTGCACCAAGTGATCCGATAGAGATCTGGACAAAGGCCGGAAATGCGGTCAGAGATTATACTGATTCGACAAATCATCTGTATTATACATTTGATCTGACAGGTTATGATGGAACAGTGTCGCCGAATGCTATAGTACAAGGTGAGTCCGGTCTTACGCTTGATGTGGGTAGCATTACTATTCCGGAAAGTATCCGTGTCTATGATATGGATATAAAAGTAACAGAGATTTATGGTTTTAGCGATAACGCCGGGTGTGGTTCTTTAAGCTTTAGCAAAGTTGTTATTCCTGATACAATTGAAAAGATAGATTATGGTGCGTTCTATCATAGAGAATTGACATCTGTGACTATACCGGATTCAGTTATCGAGATAGGTGATTCTGCATTCCATAGCTGTACGTCTCTTCAGATGGTACATTTTGGAAAGAATCTGAAAAAAATTGGAAATAGTGCGTTTTATGGATGCAGTAGCCTGAATAATGTTGTTCTCGGTGATAATGTGGAAACCATAGGTGGACAGGCATTCTTTAGTTGTTGGGGGCTTTCGAATATTACTCTGAACGAGGGATTAAAGTATATCGGAGAAAGTGCGTTTGTAAACTGTCCGTTTTCTGAAATAACTTTTCCCTCAACGATTACCGCAGTCAGTGGAAATGATGGAAACTCAAATAGCCCGTTTTATATGGCTTATGAATCAGCAGGAGTAGCTGCGATTTATTATGCCAGAAGTAGTGCACTGGATAGTTGGCTGGATGGATGGAATAAAAAACGGTTGATTGAACGAGATCCAGATTCGAACATAATTACAAATATGTCAGATGAAACAATCCCTGTATACTATTACGAGGAAGATCCGAATGATCCGTCGGTGGTAAGGGTGTATTCGCCGGAAGCTAAAGTGTCAAATTATTCCGGAGGAGTACAAAATGCAGAGGTAGCTGCAACCGGTCTGGCTTTTCCGGATAGCTCGACTTCGACTAATAACAATACTTATTCAGGGTTTATAGATTCGAGATTTTTGAAAAAAATGTTTAGCATTTATGACACGGTTATTATTCCTGAGCAGAATATCGCAATACTGGATGAAGACCTTACCATACCTGCCGGTAAGACATTGGATATTAAGGGAGATATGTCGACAGAAAACTTTGATGAGGTAATGGACGGAAGTATGAGTTATGTTCAGGAGAATACTGCGTATGGTAATTTGACTAATTATGGAACTGTACTGATTAAGGGAAATCTGTTTACCTCAAATCAACAGATGGTGATAACGGACACAACCGTGGCAGATCATGAGGATAAGATGTCTTCAACGATCATTTCTTCGGGGAAAATGGTCGTATCCGGAAAGGTGACAATATTTTATTCGACTTATAACCAACAAACAAATCCTAATACTGACTATTCAGGTTTCAGTGGTCTGGATTGCAGTGATCTGACGATAACGTCAAGCGGCATTGTTGAGATCAATGGTTTGAATGGGTCGCTCAATCATGGGGTCAACTTTACACCTGACAGTATAGCCGGTATGACAGGTGAACAGTTCAATAATTCAGATCAGACTATCCTTAGAAAGGCAGCCGATGCAGATAGTACTGGAAGCTTTAAGTTGAAATTTGAACATTTCTATAATAATACGGAAGAACATTTCAGAGTTCAGATACTGGACAGTACAGAAACCTATACCGGCGTAGTATATGATGAACATTAAAGATCAGTGAAAAAAGATAGGGAACAAATTTTATGAAATCCGGTAAAAAACTTACAGCATTAATACTGGCTGTAGCAATGGTGGTGTCCAACATGAACACCACCATGATCGGCGCGGCTACGGCAAAAGCCACAACATTAAGGCTTGAGCAGACCGAGGGATCGGCGACACTTAAAAACGCCAACGGTACGGCTAAGACAATAAAGGCCGGCATGAAGCTCTACAATGGTGATGACTTAAGCACCGATAAGAGCAGTTACGCCTACATCAGTCTTGACAGCACCAAGGCGGTGAAGGTGGACGAGAGCTCGTCTGTCACCATAAAACAGAACGGCACGGAAAATGAGGTTTTTGTCAATTCCGGAAGCCTTATGTTTAACGTTACGGTTCCCCTGGCAAAAAAGGAGTCCTTAAATATCCGTACATCCACCATGGTGACAGGTGTCAGAGGTACCATCGGGTTTGCAGATAAGATCTCCGAGACGGAATCGGAGATATACATTCTGGAAGGCAAAGTCGAGCTTACTTCTATCGATGACAAGATCGGAAACAGCAAGTCGGTGTTTATACAGGCGGGCGAGAAAGGTGTATGCCGCCGCGTAAAAGCGAAATTCGATAAAGAAAATGACACCCAGGTTCCGGAAGTTATTCCCGAGAAGTTTACGGAAGAAAACATACCTGATTATGTTGTCATTGAGATCGGCAGAAACCTGGATATCCAGAACCGTTTGCGAAAAGTCGGTGTTTTGGATGTCGACAAAATACTGGAGATATACAAGAGGTTGGGAGATAAGGGAACCTATATCACCTTGGGAACTCCGGTAACACCAAATTCTGTTTCACCCAATCGCCCTGCGGTTACTTCCAATAGGGCTGAGGAAGAGAGCAGCGGAGGCGGCGGTGCCGGCGGTGGCGGAGGCGGCGGAAATGCCGGCAATACAGCCACGCAGACTGCAGCACCTGTTATCACTGTTGCATCCGTAACCGGAGGCGGAAATTACACATACGGTGATGTTTTGGATACGTTGTCTGTAAATGCCGAGATCGACAGCGCTGACGCTATCACAACATATCAGTGGTATATGGCGGATAATGATGTTGTAACAGGTAATGCAATAGACGGTGCCACAGCAAAGGATTACACACCGGAAAGCACCATAGGCACAAAGTACTATTATTGTGTCGTAACATCAAAAGCAAAAGCAGATGAGACAAAGGTTTCCAAAAAGGAATCCTCTCGAGTTGCCGTTACGGTTGAAAAGCAGACACAGACTGAGATCACGGCTGCTCCGGCAGAACCGGTTGACAGACAGATCGGATTTAATACCGTTACATTGGAGCCGGTTACAACACTTGCAAGCGTTGGTTTTACAAACGGACTTATCAATGCGGCAGGCGGAAAGATCACCCTGGCAAATACAAAACACAGTGAGTCAGACGTATTGCGCATAGATACTCCTGTCTTCAACGATCCGGGCAGAGTGGTTTCCGAGGACGAGGTAGAGTATGCGAAGTCCACGGATGAAAACGCACCGACAGATGATGATAAGTGGCAGAAGAGCAGGACATTTACCGGCTTGGATCAGGGCACGACTTATTATTTCTTTGCAAGATTAGCGGCTACCGAGACAACTAAACCCGGCAGACCCAGTGCAGCGATCACCATCACTACAAAGACCCTTGAGGGAAGCTATCTCACACCGGTAATATCCGGTAACGGCTTGCCTGAAGGAATCTATTTCGAGACGAATCTCGATGGTTATGACGGTTCTGTTTCGCCGAATGCCATAGTGAAATGTATAAAGAAAGAAAATGTCAATGTACAGACTACAACTGTGCCTGAAATAGAAATACCGGGCGTTCTCGAGTATTATGACATACATATCAAGGTAACGGAACTTGCTGATGAAATATTTGGAACGCCGTATCTTCCTACCATATCGCCGGAGAAAATTGTATTACCGGATACGTTAGAGCGCATAGGGGACAATGCGTTTCAAGGTTCGGCGTTGACTGAGATTATTATTCCGGATTCGGTAAAATATCTGGGAGAGCAAGCATTTAGTGGCTGTAATGGATTGATATCCGTTGAGATAGGAGACGGTGTCGAGGTTATAAAAGAAAGCACCTTTAATGGTTGCATAAGGCTTACATCAGTTGTTATCGGTGATGGTGTAGAGACGCTGGAATTGAGCGCTTTTTATGGCTGTAGCTCACTAACATCCGTCGAATTCGGAGAAAATGTAAAGACCATTGGAGATACGGCGTTTAACGGATGTTCAAGTCTTGAGGACGTGACTTTTGACAAGAATTTGGAGACCATAGGAACGGCTGCGTTTTGCGCAACCAAATTAAAGAGCGTTTCTTTTAATTCCGGTCTGAAAAACATAGGGAATAACGCGTTTATGAGCTGTACTCAGCTCAAGGAAGTATCAATTCCCTCATCGGTTGTTGCTGTGAGCGGAAACACCTGGAGTCAGTCTCCCTTCAAGTCATGTTCGAATATCGAGCACATTTATTGCGAATTGGATGCAAGACCGGAGGGCTGGGGAGAACACTGGAATTACAGTCAGAATGAGAATGATGGTGATGAGCGCTTTTCAACACTTTGGTATAAGGCGGATACGACTGATGCCACGGGTAAAACGGTCAGAGTCTATTCTGCGGACGCTTTAGAGAAGCAGTCTTCGGAATATAATAAGTCAAGATGTACAAGTCTATACTTTGACGCAGCGATAGAGTGCGAATATTATAATTACATCACATCGTATTTTCTTGAAAAACTGTTTGAAACATATGATACAGTCATCATTCCGGAGGGAAATGTTGCTATTTTAGATACGGATCTCACTATTCAGGCGGGAAAAACTCTGGTTGTGAACGGAGATATGTCAACGGGTAGTTATTTGTTTACGGCTACAACAATCCCGAATTACGTGGTCTTTGGAACATTGACCAATGAGGGACAGCTGATAGTTCACGGAAATCTCTACACGGCCAATAATCGGATGAGTTGTACACGTTCTGGCAGTGACAGTGATTTTTCGGCATTTTCGACAATAGTATCAAAAACAGGTACGATAGATGTATCGGATCATGGGTATATCGGGGTGTCCTTTGTGCTTATGAATATAGAGAATGGTATGAGTGTAGAATCTGTTAACGAACCCCGAGAAGGGCTTGAGATTTCTAATATCGTGTTATCTGGAGGCGGAAAGATCGATCTTTACGGATACGATAACTATGGAAGTTCGTGGAATCATAAGACGGATTTCAGCGCCGCTACAATATCCGGTTTAGTGGTGGATCCCTTCAGTTCAGATAAGATCACCTATACATTATCATGTGGCAGTTCGGCATCCGCGACAGATAACTTCGGGCTGAAATACAGCTGCGAGGGAGAAAGCGGTTCCGTTCATAACCATAAGATGACAATAGTTAAAAGTTCGGATGACAGTGTATCAGGGGTTATATATAATGAGGCTGTTCCGTACCATTATCTGTAAATAGCTGAGTATAAGCGTCGTATTTACATCGTAAAGTGAAAAAATACAAAGGACGAAAAGATGAGTTTTTTTAAGAAGAGCAGCATATTGAGAAACATCATAGTGGGCAGTATCATAGCGGTGCTGTGCACGGCACTTTTTCTGAGCAATATCCTGTACAGCGTGGACAGCGCACTGTCAGATGTGTTGTACCAGAAGGCGAAGGCATTGCCAGGGGATATAGTACTCATCAATATAGATCAGTATGCGCTGGATATGATGGGTAATTTCTCTTACTGGGGCAGGGAGACCATGGGAGATGTGCTGAATATCCTGAATGCCGATCCGGAAAATGCACCGGCTGTGGTGGGTATAGACGTGCTGTATGTAGGTGAGTCGCAGGATCCGGACGGAGATGCATATCTCGCTGAGATGGCAGGCAGCGGATGCCCGGTGGTGGTGGCCTGCGCTGCTGTATTTGGCAATGAATTCGTCAATAACGGTGATGAGTTTTATATGGATGAAAACTCAGT
>JAFYAD010000230.1 GCA_017540915.1 Lachnospiraceae bacterium | reverse complement strand
GTTGCTTGCCGGCGGTCACGCAGAGGGGATAAGTGAAAAGATCATAATGGATATCCGGTTACCCAGGATAGTGGAAGCAGCGTTTTTGGGAGGAGCGCTTGCTCTGTCCGGGTATCTGCTGCAGACGTTTTTTCTGAATCCCATTGCCGGTCCTTATATTCTGGGAATCTCCTCAGGAGGGAAACTGGCGGTGGCGCTTTTGATGGTGGGTTCCTTACAGCATGGATTTGCCATGAATTCCCTCATGATGGTGGGGGCGGCTTTTGCAGGCGCACTTGTGGCAACTGCGTTCGTGCTGATGATCTCCGTCAGGGTGAGATCAATGTCTGTCCTCATCGTCTGCGGAGTGATGGTAGGTTATATCTGTTCATCTATAACGGAATTTATGGTGACCTTTGCGGATGATTCAAATATCGTTAACCTGCACAACTGGTCCATGGGAACCTTCTCATCGGCGGGATGGAAGGATGCCTATGTATATATCCCCACAGTACTCATATGTGTCGCGGCATCCATGTTTTTATCCAAGACGATAGAGGCCAATCTGTTCGGTGAGAGTTATGCAGGAAGCCTTGGTATAAACGTAAAGAGATTTCGTATAGTGCTCATCGTAATATCCGGGCTTTTGTCTGCAACGGTTACGGCTTTTGCGGGACCGATATCTTTTGTGGGAATAGCTATGCCACATGTTGCAAGAAGTATCCTGAAGACCGAGAGACCGGTCATCATAATACCGGCCTCTGGCTTATTGGGGGCGGCGTTTTGTCTGTTTTGTGATCTGCTGGCCAGAAGCATCTTCTCTCCGGTGGAACTCAGCATCAGCGCTGTGACGGCAGTATTCGGCGCTCCTATAGTGATATATATGATGATTGAGAGGAAAACACATGTCTGAGATTTTATTTGACAAAGTAAGGGTCGGATACGGACATAAATGTGTGGCCTCTGACTTGAGTTTCAGTGTGGAAAAAGCAGAGATCACGGCGCTCATCGGACCTAACGGAGCGGGAAAATCCACAGTTTTAAAAACTGCTTCCGGGCTCATAAATGCTTTGGGCGGAGATGTTTATATAAAAGACAGACCGATCAGTCAATTCTCGCGACATGAGCTCTACAGTCTTATCTCTGTCATGCTGACCGAGAGAGTCAGAACCGGATATATGAGCTGCCATGACGTGGTCAGAGTTGGCAGATACAGGTATTCCGGAGTGTTCGGGGGATTGTCTGCGGAAGATAAAAGGGCTATCAGGGAGAGTATGGATCTGATCGGGGTGTGGGAGCTTCGTGATGAGGATTTCAATAAACTGAGTGACGGTCAGAAACAGCGTGTTCTGTTGGCGAGAGCCATTGTGTCTGAACCTGAGATCCTGATAATGGACGAGCCCGCCAGTTTTCTGGATATGGGCAGGAAGATCGAGTTTTTTGATGCACTGTCTGAGCTTGTGAAAAACAAGGGCATAACAGTACTGATATCCATGCATGAAATGGAGATGGTAAAAAAGGTCGCAGACCGGGTCATATGTATTTCGCAGGAAGGCAGGACCGACAGGATAGGAAAACCCGGGGATATACTCACAACAGATTACATGGAAAAGCTGTACGGGATAAAAGACGGAAGATATGAAGAATATTATGGATAAAAAAACTGCGTATATAATGGTTCAGGGCACCATGTCGAATGCCGGAAAAAGTCTTGTGGCTGCAGGGCTTTGCAGGGTTTTCAGACAGGACGGATTCAGGGTCTGTCCCTTCAAGTCCCAGAACATGGCTCTGAATTCCTATGTGACGGAAGATGGTTTGGAGATGGGGCGTGCACAGGTCATGCAGGCGGAAGCCGCCGGTGTAAAGCCATCTGTGTATATGAACCCTATACTCTTAAAACCCACAGGCAATATGACAAGCCAGGTCATAGTGAACGGAAAGGTTCATGCCGACATGAGCGCAAAGGACTATTTTGCATACAAGAAAAGGCTTTTGCCTGATATACAAAACGCTTTGGATAAGCTTGAAGAGGAATACGATATCATAGTCATCGAGGGAGCGGGCTCACCTGCGGAGATCAACCTTAAGGAAAACGATATTGTAAATATGGGTGTTGCAAAGCTTACCGGCTCTCCTGTGATCCTGGTGGGGGATATAGACAGGGGAGGCGTGTTTGCCCAGTTATACGGCACGGTGGCTCTTTTGGATGAGGATGAAAAAAAACTGATCAAAGGTCTTGTCATCAATAAATTCAGGGGGGATAAGACAATCCTGGATCCCGGTATAGATCAGATAGAGAGTCTGATGAACATTCCCGTGTGCGGCTGTTTGCCCTATATGGACATAAGGCTGGATGACGAGGATTCTCTTGCGGAACGGCTGAATAACAAACAGAAAAAAGACATAGATATCGTTGTCATAAGGTTAGGTCACATATCAAATTTTACGGATTTCAATGTTTTTGACGAATATGATAATGTGAGTGTGAGATATGTAAAAGATCCGGAATATATCGAAGGTGCTGATCTTCTGATAATACCGGGTTCCAAAAACACAATAGCCGACATGAGGGCTCTGAAGGGCAGTGGCATGGATGAGGCGATACGCTCATTTGCGGAAAGCGGAAAACCCGTCATCGGAATCTGCGGAGGATTTCAGATGCTGGGGGAAAAGATAGAGGATGAAGCCGGAGCTGAGGGCGGCGGTGAGACAGAGGGACTCAGGCTCTTGCCCATAGTGACGGAGCTTACTGCACACAAAAAAAGAGTTTTATGTAGAGGGCGGTTCGGTAAAATCGGAGGTATATTTGATATTTTATCAGGTCGTGACTACAGCGGTTATGAGATACATATGGGTAACAGCAGGGCTGTAAGCGACGGTGTGACTGAGTTTACGGCATCAGGCACAGGCTTTTGCACAGGCAGTGTATACGGCACATATGTACATGGGATCTTTGATGAAGACGGTGTGAGCGACGGAATCGTATCAGCATTATGTAAGGCAAAGGGACTGGAATTCAGGAAAAAGAATAAAGATCACAGATCCTTCAAGGAAAGCCAGTATGACAAGCTGGCTGATATGATAAGAAAATATATGGATATGGATGCCATATATGAGATGATGGGGCTTGAAAATGGAGATATATGAGGCTGTAAAGAAAAGATGGGATTCTATCGCAAAGCCCATAGACGGTCTGGGGGATTTTGAGGATATCATATGTAAGATAGGATCCATTCGTAAAACAGTCAGGCCTTCAATAAAAAAGAGAGCGCTGGTAGTCATGTGTGCTGACAACGGCATAGTGAAAGAGGGCGTTTCCCAGTGCGGGTCTGAGGTGACATACCGGGTAGCGTTTGCATTGGGGGCAGGAACTTCCACGGCAAATGTCATGGCTGCTGAAGCGGGAGTTAAGATCATCCCTGTGGATATAGGTATCGATCATGGCGGAGAGATTCCGGGCGTCAGGAATATGAAGATCAGACGGGGAACCCGGGATTTTCTGGAAGAGAGAGCCCTCACAGAAGAAGAGGTGGGTCTTGCTATTGACAGGGGAAAGACAATTGTGAGGGAACTGGCGGAAGAGGGCTTTGATATCATAGCAACCGGTGAGATGGGGATTGGCAACACCACCACTGCCACAGCACTTTTGTGTCTTATCACGGGGGCAGACCCCGGGGCACTTACGGGCAGAGGGGCAGGTCTTTCGGATGAAAAGCTTAAGACAAAGATCTCAGTGGTGAGACGTGCCGTGGAGTTGTATTCGGCAGATACTCCGGATGTCACGAAAGATCAGGTATTCAAATATCTTTGTGATATCGGAGGGCTGGATATAGCTGCTATGTGCGGCATGTACATTGGCGGGATGGAACGCGGTATTCCCGTAGTGATAGACGGTCTTATATCGGCAGTGGCAGCGCTTCTGGCAGATATGATCTGTCCCGGATGCAGAAAAGTGATGATCCCTTCACACAGTGGAAGGGAGACAGGGCTTAGATTCGTGCTGGATAAACTGGGTCTGAAACCTTTCCTAAACGGCAATATGGCCCTGGGAGAGGGGACCGGAGCCATAATGATGTTTAAGCTATTAGACAGTGCCATGTATCTGTATGATCACGGTGCGGCTTTTGAGGATAACGGCATAAAGGAGTATGAGCGTTATAAATGACAATACTGGTAATAGGAAGACCTGACAGCGGAAAGTCCGGGAAAGCGGAAGAGCTTGCTATGGAGCTGTCAGAAAAAGATAACAGGATTTATCTTGCCACCATGATCCCCTACGGCGAGGAAGGGATCAATCGGGTGCGAAAACACAGGCTGTTACGGGAGGGCAAAGGTTTTTTGACTGTTGAAAGGCCGGTAGATATCACAGGGATAATAGACGAAGAAGGAAACATAACAGTAGAATCGGAACGGACTTTTATGTCGGAACAGGAAAATGGGGCATACCCGGGTGCTGCTCCGGACAGGATAAAGGCCTTCTCAGCTGTGGTACTGTTGGAGTGTGTGTCAAAT
>JAFYAD010000229.1 GCA_017540915.1 Lachnospiraceae bacterium | reverse complement strand
GCTTGCACGGAGAAGGCTGGTCCATCCCACTAAGAACGGCAAGCGACGCTGCTGCTCTTGCAAGCACTGTTTTGCCCAGATGGTTTTCTGCGGTGACTGAGGTGATTTATTCCGGCGCATTCACTGGAACAAACCAAGAAGGATGACTACGATGCCATCGCAGATGAGATTCTACGGCTCCGAGAAATGCGAAAGCAAACAGAGGTCGACAGCGTTGTCAAGGATGAGCAGATGCGCCTAATCCGAGACCTGCAGGGTTTCATCAAGAACCATCCCACCACCATCACGGAGTTTGATGAGACGCTGGTCACGCTGATCAAATGCCCAATCACGAGTATCACGAAAATCACGGTTTTCGAGGATTACTTTACCATCGACTTCAAATCTGTGGTCACAATCGACATTGAAGCATAAAACAAAGCTCCCTTACTACCGGTTGATTTGCCAGCAGAAAAGGGGCTCTCGCTCTAATTACAGATTAACTTCTTCGTGATTCCACTGGAAGCGGATGTTCTCTTCGATGACTTTTCTCCACGATCTGAAGCGGGTTTTCACGCCAGATTGCACCGTGAGACGGGGCAATCATATCAAAGATCAGGTTGAATCCGGTGATCTCCGCTAGCTTCTTCGTCAGGATTGGTGCGAAGGGATTTAGGATAAGCCTCCTCTCATACCTCTCCCCGTCAACGCCAAGGTTCCCCGCAGAGCACCGGGTAGGGGCGCCTCCTGCACCTCGCATCGAACTCATTCTCCGGCATCCCGGCACAAAGCTCATCCAGCCTAGCAACAATCCTGCGAGCCTCTTCGTTCATGGCCGCATAAGTCCTTTCCATTTTGTTGCCTGCTTTGTTTGTTTTTGTGCATACAAAATCTGGACCGGTAATCTGTCCATTTTTGTTCCGGCGGTAACAGCTATGGCAACTGGTAAAACGGCGAAGCTGAAAAAGGCAAGGGCAAAAAGGGCAAGGGCAAAAAGGGCAGCGGCTAAAAGGGCAGCGGCTGTATAGACTGTGTCTGGAGGTGTTACTGCTGTAGTGTGAACGAACACGCTGGTCGTGTCATTTAAGAATATCAGCCGGAGAGCCAGAAGCTCACCCGGTATCCATTGATGGTCACTGGCAAATATTTCTTGATGCATGCAGTCGTAAGGCTTTGCTTCGACTGAGCATACGCATAAATCATGTTACTATTTGTTGAGTCATCACCAAGGGGGGTAGTCTGCGCCTTGCCGGGCCTGTCATTTCCATACTTCTTCTCCTTTTCTCATTTCTCTGATCCTTTATAAGCTTCCTCACATTCCTTCGGAATGACATCTGATTTGCTTTATCCTTTCAGGCTTCCTGTGTCCGAAGGCAAGCTGGAAAGAGATCCGCTGTTTTTATGCATCCTCTCCCATCACTCGGACCAGCTCTCCATAGAGACGGTTTCAGGCATCCGGACGAATCGGGACTCACACCAAGGCTGTTTTTCACATTGTTGTTGTTCACGTTGCCGTCGTCGTTCACGCAGCCGGCGTTATTCTCATTATTGTAGTTGGGCGACCGCAGCCACCACCACGAGTCACTTATCAGCCTTATCCCTGTATGTCATGTGCCGTATCTGCCGCAGCCACAGGATCTACCCTGAGGCAGGTCAGAGTGCTTTCACTTTCTCCTTATAGGCTTCCGGCACTACATACCACAATTCATATTATTACTCCGTCTTCTGTTTTCCGGTCATAACCCCGTATCTCTTCCGGTCGCTGTTCATCCATGCCCCGAGCATATTCTCAGCATCGTAGATCTGCTTTGTGATATGCTCATACTGCTTTGGCAGGATGCACCCCTGCTTCATGGAAAGCTCCGACATATAAGAGAAGAGAGGAGCTTCAACGCGGTCATAGCCTCCCGCTGATATTCACTCCTTCTCCATGCAGATCTCATATCGCCGGAGTTCACAAAGGTTTCATTTGCCCTGAAAAGATTCTCTATCACATCCAACGCATAATTCTGGAGTCTCGAGACCAGTGTGAACCGGAATCTCTTTGGTGATTTATCCGTAACGGTCATGATATAGCCGCACAGATCCTTTGCCTTCGTTATGACCGATAATTCACTTTTCGCTATAAGTATTCTCCCTTCTGCTTTTGTCTCTCTTTACTCTCAAACATTATAGCAAACGGCAAAGTTCTTTTTACTTTGGTGTTTGCTTCCGCCGGATTCGGGTCGCGAAGCGACATGTTTCCGTTTCGAATCCGTGCGATCCTCCCGGAGGGTTATAGTCAACGACAAATATAATTTATCGTTGACTATAAAACACCTCTCCGGCTTCCCTTAGCACATACCTTTTAACGGTATCACTGATGAAAAGCCCATCGCGTATCAGTTCATTCATAACCGGCTCTATCTTTTCCAGATACCCTTCTTTTTTCGCTTTCAGGAGGACACCTAATGTCCCGGTTACGTTGAACCCCAGGAACTTCGCCGTCTTCTTTGCGGCATTATCATCCATGATCACAAGGTCGGCCTTCTGCTCTCTGGCAAGGATCATCACCTCAACCTCCCCCGCATGAAGTCTTGCCCGGAAGATATCCTTCTGTGACTGATCCCGGATCGCCTCCACCTTTATCCACGATGAACCGCGAACCCTCTGTCTGGCGGGATCACGGACTATTTCATCCATGACCGCCTGCGGAATAATGATCGTTCCGTACAGCTTATGCAGCAGTTCAAGCTGGTCGATATTCGCCAAGGCGATCAGCGGAGTTGTATTCGCAATCACCTTACGCATTGGCAAGTTCCTCCATAAACTCCTTTTCGTTGTCAAAATGGAAGATAGACACGCCGTTCTCTCCAAGGAATCTGATAAAGGATTCCTTATCCATATCCGCTATCTGTGCCGCATATCCCAAAGACACACCCCTGTGAACATAATAGCTTAGAGCGGTAAACCTCCTGACAAACTGGAGAGCCTCTTCCTCGCTTTGTCTGGTATCATACAGTATTTCATTTGGAATGCTGAACGCTATCTTGCACATACAAACGCATCCTCCTTAAACTGATCATCCCTGCTCCTCATATTCATGAAGCAGAGCCATCTTCATTTTCTTCAATTCCCTCTCAGCATCAAGCCCGCTCTCCGGAATATATACACCTGAATTTCCCGGGAATCGTTAGTCGAATTAAAAAAAAACCTTTTTTTAATTCCTTCTTTTTTGATTACTCTACAGAAATCTACGACACCTATTAGACATTCTCACAAGGTCACTTTAGTTTGTGAAAACGTTTATTCTTTCTTAAAAATAATCTATTATATTG
>JAFYAD010000024.1 GCA_017540915.1 Lachnospiraceae bacterium | reverse complement strand
TACCGAGACAAAAAAGAGCATGATCCCAACGAGGGCAAGTGGATCGGGGTAGGCGGAAAGCTGGAGGAAAATGAGACTCCGGATGAATGCGTCCGGCGCGAGGTGTTTGAGGAAACCACCCTTTCGCCTGAAAAGTTTATTTACCGTGGGATCGTGCATTTTATTTCTGACTGCTGGGAAGATGAGGATATGTATCTCTATACCGCAGAGGGAGTGGATCTGCCTGCAACGGATGGTATTGCTTGCGATGAAGGAACGCTGTCGTGGATTCCAAAGACGGAGATACTGACCTTAAATCTGTGGGAAGGCGACAGGTATTTTCTTGAGCTGATCGCGGGCGATTCACCGTTTTTCGAGATGAAGCTTGTGTATCAGGGAGATACGCTTGTGGAGCATGAAGTCCGGAAAGGAGGTTTGAAATGGGAACATATTTGAACCCTGAAAACAGTGGATTTGCAGAGATACTGCAATCTGATTATGTGGATAAAACCGGAATGATAAGTCTGATAAACAGCACGATAGGCACAAAAAAGAAATTGACCTGTGTCAGCAGACCCCGAAGATTCGGAAAATCATATGCGGCACAGATGCTGAGTGCTTATTATGTCAAGACTTGCGATTCGCATGAATTGTTTGCAAAATATGAGATTGCACAGGATGAGAGTTATGAGAAACATCTGAATAAATATCATGTGATCAGTCTGGATATTTCCGGTTTTATCTCCACTGCAGTACAGATGAAAAAATCCCTTTCAGATATTCCTGCAACGATCAATACATATCTGTTGGATGAGTTGAAAGCAGTATCTTCTGAAATGGCGGATGTAACAAATCTGAGTGACGGGTTATTAAAGCTTGTAAGGAGCACCGGTGCTAAAATAGTGTTTATCATAGATGAATGGGATTCACTGATTCGTGAAGCGGCAGATGATCCTGACACCCAGGAGGCATATCTGAATCTCCTTAGGGGTTGGTTTAAGAATAATAATTTTACCCCTGAAGCAGTGGCAGCAGCGTATATGACCGGAATTCTGCCGATAAAAAAACAAAAGGGACAATCAGCCGTCTCGGATTTTGAAGAGTATACCGTTATCAAACCGGGAATATATGGGAAGTATGTTGGATTCACGGAGGAAGAGGTAAAAAAACTATGTGATCAGCATAACATCAGTTTTGAACCGATGAAGCAATGGTATGACGGCTATGAATTCAAAGATACAGGTGCGATATATAATCCCAATTCAGTAATAAAGGCTATAAGCCATCGTGATTTTGATTCCTATTGGCCGGAAAGTTCGGCTGCAGAAGGTTTGATGGAATATATCAGCAAACCATATAACGGTTTGGTCAAAACTATAGCAGAGCTTATCGGAGGTGTGGACGTTAAGGTCGATACCAAAGGTTTTGCAAATGATCTGGTCACATTTAGAGGGCAGGATGATGTTTTAACCCTGATGATCCATCTCGGCTATCTGGCCTACGATTCTGAAGCGGGAACCGTACATATCCCGAACGAGGAGATCAAACTTGAATTTCAGAAAGCGATAAAGTATGTACACCATGAAGCTACTGTCAGGCGTCTGCAGGAGAGTGAGCAGCTTTTTTTAGATACCATCAACATGAATGAGGAAGCTGTGGCCGCTCAGATTGAAAAGATACACAGGGAAGAAACATCGCCTCTGCATTATAATAAAGAGGACAGCTTGCGCAGTGTGATAAAGCTTGCTTATTACACATACAGGGACAACTACTTGCAATGGGAAGAGCTTCCTGCAGGAGAAGGATATGCAGATATAGTATACCTTCCGAAACGCGATTCCGACTGGCCGGTGCTTGTGATCGAGCTGAAATGGAACAAGAGCGCAAAAGGTGCTATTGATCAGATTATGTCGAAGCATTACCCTGATATATTAAAGGATTACGGAAGCGAGATCCTGCTGGTAGGCATCAATTATGATAAGGATGCCCGTTCCGGAGAAAAAAAGCATGAATGCAGGATAATTAAAATATAGATGAAAAAGACATCCAAAATTCGCAGGGAGATTGGATGTCTTTTGTATTTTGCTTGATGATATATCAAGGATAATAGATAGGTATCGGTTTTATCAATATGTAAAGACCGTTGATATTGATACAATATTGGTTATAATGGAAGGTGCAACGGATATCGGGCTCGACGAAAAAAGGTATATTTAAACTCTTTTTGCTGAGTAGTATCATAGAAAGGGAACGATATGAAATATGTTCAGCTTGCACAATTTTGTCACAAGATGAGAAACCTGTTGGATTCAGGCGTTGATATATCTAAGGCAGTACAAATGCTGGCGGATGAGGAGAGCGGTGTATTAAGGACTGCTCTTTTGCGCGTTTATGAGGATGTAAGCTACGGAAAACCTGTAAGTGAGGCAATGCAAAAAAACAGTGATGTTTTCCCGGAAATGTTGATAAGCGCGTTATCCATGGCGGAGATGGTTGGAGATCTGCCGCGGGCATTCGAGAGAATGTCAGATTATTATCACAATAAGGAACTCCGCCGAATGAAGGTGATTCGTGCGTCAATATATCCTGTTTTTGTGTTGGGTGTTCTGGTGATAGCTTTCTTAGTTGTTGCCGGCGTATTCCGGTTTCTTGGGAGTGCGATCATGATGGTAGTTGTAGCTGCGGTTATAGGAATGGTGGCGTTTGCGCTCGGAAGAACGATCATTAACGAGAAAGATCTGGCGGTACATATACCGTTTGTGGGAAAAGTGATCAGAAGAGAAGAATATGCTGATCTTTGCGACAACCTTGCGATGTTCTATGCGGGTGGGTTGCCGCTTGATGTGGCGCTGGAAAGCTGTGCAGGGGCAACCGGTTACGGCGTGTTAAAAGATAAACTTAACAAAGCAGCGGCAAGCGTAAGAGGAGGTAACAGTCTCTCTGATGCTTTCAGACAGCAGAATCTCCCGGCAGAGATC
>JAFYAD010000228.1 GCA_017540915.1 Lachnospiraceae bacterium | reverse complement strand
GCCAGGAATTTAACGCCCTTGATCTCTTTTACATTATTCAGGACATCACCCAAAGCATCCTTTGCCGCCTTGCTCTTTAAGGACTCGATCTCTGCATTTGCCTTCTTAAGCTCTGCCTGCATTGCTTCTATCTTCTTTACAAGGTCTGCCGGGGTTGTCTTTGCAACCTTTGCAGCCTCATTGAGATTTCTCTCCACATCTGCATAATATGCCATGACATTCTCACCGGTAATGGCTTCTATACGCCTTACTCCGGCAGCCACACCCGACTCTGACAATATCTTGAATGCTGCGATATCCGCAGTGTTCTTTACATGCGTACCGCCGCAGAATTCCTTTGAGAAATCTCCCATGGAAACAACGCGGACCGACTCGCCGTATTTCTCATTGAAAAGAGCCATCGCTCCGGTCTTCTTGGCTTCTTCAATGCTCATAACAGCGGTCTCTACAGGGATCGCTTCTCTGATCTTCTCATTGACCAAAGTCTCAACCTTCACTATCTCATCGGCTGTCATAGCCTGGAAATGAGAAAAGTCAAAACGAGTCCTGTCGCTGTCCTGGAATGAACCGGCCTGCTCAACATGAGTACCGAGAACCTCTCTCAGCGCTCTCTGCAGAAGGTGGGTCGCAGAATGGTTCTTACATGTCTTTGAACGTCTGTCTGCATCCACAGAGAGTGTCACCTCATCATTAACCCTTATCATACCGCTAAGAACTCTTCCGATATGTCCGTATGCCTTACCGTTGGGAAGCTTGACGGTATCTGTAACTTCAAATTCTCCGCCTGCGGTAGTGATGATACCGTGATCACCCATCTGACCACCCATGGTAGCATAGAAGGGCGAAGTCTCCACCACGATGGTACCTTCCTCACCTTCTGCCAAAACATCCACTATCTCGGTCGCGCTTGTCAGTGCGGTAACCTTTGATGTGCACTCGATCTTTTCATAACCCACAAATTCAGTTGTGAGATTTACATCCAGCTCATTGAATACCGTCGCATCCGCACCCATGTAGTTAGTCTCTTTACGGGCGCTTCTGGCTGTATTTTTCTGAACTTCCATAGCGGCTTTAAAACCGTCCTCATCCACACTGTAGCCCTTTTCCTCAAGGATCTCCTGAGTAAGGTCAAGCGGGAATCCGTAGGTGTCATAAAGCTTGAATGCCTCATCGCCTGACAGCACCTTTACACCCTTTGCCTGCATATCTGCCTCAAGCTCTGATAGTATGGCAAGTCCCTTATCGATAGTCTTATTGAACTTCTCTTCCTCCTGAGTCAGTACCTTCAGGATGAAGTCTTTCTTTTCCTCGAGCTCCGGATATCCGTCCTTTGACTCTGCGATGACAGTGCGTGAGAGCTCTGCCAGGAAAACATCCTGTATTCCAAGCTTGCGCCCATGTCTTGCGGCACGTCTTATGATACGTCTCAGCACATATCCTCTGCCCTCGTTGGAAGGCATGATACCGTCCGATACCATAAATGTGGATGAACGGATATGGTCTGTAATAAGGCGGATTGAAACATCATCCAGTGCGTCTGTCTGGTATTTTTTGCCGGAGAGCTCGCAGATGCGGTCCCTGATGGCCTTCATAGTGTCTATGTCGAACACCGAGTCAACATCCTGCATTACAACCGCAAGACGCTCCAAACCCATGCCTGTGTCTATGTTTTTATTCTCAAGCTCTGTGTAGCCGCCGTGTCCGTCACCGTCAAACTGTGTAAACACGTTGTTCCAAACTTCCATGAAACGGTCGCAGTCACAGCCAACCTTGCAGTCAGGCTTTCCGCAGCCGTATTTTTCACCTCTGTCGTAATAGATCTCGGAACACGGTCCGCAGGGTCCTGCACCATGCTCCCAGAAGTTATCACACTCACCCGTCTCCGGATCGCGATAAAATCTTGTGATCCTCTCTGCAGGTATTCCTATCTCCTCATTCCAGATCTTAAATGCCTCATCATCCTCTCCGTAAATCGAGGGATAAAGTCTCTCCGGATCAAGCTCCAATACCTTTGTCAGATACTCCCAGCTCCAGGCAATAGCCTCGTGCTTAAAATAATCACCGAAAGAGAAGTTGCCCAGCATCTCAAAAAATGTAAGATGTCTGGCTGTCTTTCCAACATTCTCGATATCTCCGGTACGAACACACTTCTGACAGGTGGTAACCCTGCGTCTCGGCGGTATCTCCTGTCCCGTGAAATACGGCTTTAACGGTGCCATGCCCGCGTTGATGAGCAGCAATGATTTGTCATTGTGCGGCACCAGTGAAAAGCTGTTCATCTTAAGATGATCCTTGCTCTCAAAAAACTCCAGATAACTTCTCCTGAGATCATTTACTCCTGTCTTAACCACGTTTTTCTTCCTCCACATCCGAAGCTGCTGCAGCGGCAGCTGTCTTCTTGTCTTTTGAATTTCTGAGTATCCTGCCTACCAGCGCACCGCAAAAGCCCACTGCCACCAGTATGACTGCACAGATCAGATACTGTAAGAAGCTCGCTAAAAAAGCCATATGTATTTCCTCCGTACTTCTTTGTTGTATATCATATATGAAATATATCTTTTACGGTATATATCATATTTGTTATGTTATGTCTCAAACATACATGAGGTCTATTTTAATCCTACTGAAGTTCTTTTTCAAGAAAGAATTATGTATTTTATATCGTTCTAAGATGTTCTACAACAGCCTGGGATTTCGCATAGATTTCCTGCGGATCGAAGCCGATATTGAATCTACCGTCCTCATACAGGATACGTCCATCCACCATGGTAAGCTTTACATTGTCCTTACTGCCGGAATATACAAGGTTTTTGACAGGATTGATAACAGGCTGCATATTTGGTCTTTGCATATCTATCATGACGATATCGGCTTTCTTGCCCACCGCAAGTCTGTCACAGTCGTCAAGACCCATGGCTTTTGCACCTCCGGTGGTGGCTGCGTAGAAAACGTCCGCTCCATCCACCACTGCAGCGTCCATGTTCTTCACCTTGGCGAGAGCGCTCATGAGGAACATTTCCCTGAACATGTCAAGACAGTTGTTGGATGAAGGTCCGTCTGTGCCTATCGCCAGGTTGATATCCTCATCCATGAAACGCTTGATGTCGGCAATGCCGCTGGCAAGCTTCAGATTAGATGCCGGGTTGGTGACAGCCGTAAGTCCTCTCTTTTTGTATATCTCATAATCACTATCCGAAAACCATACACAATGATAACCGCCGCCGCCGTATTCATACATACCCAGGGATTCCGTGAGCTCTGTGGGGGTCTTCCCATATCTGCCGATACATTCCTCAACCTCCGTCTTTGTCTCCGAATTGTGCAAAAACACAGGGCTCTTAAGTTTTGCGGCAAGCTTTGCAACGCCTTCCATCAATTCCATTGATGTGGTATATTCCGCATGAAATCCCACAACGAAGCTTGTGAGATCACTCATATCATTTACGATATGATAGTTTTCTTCCATCAGCTCCACGGTTCCGCCGAAATTGTTGAGTCCAGATGTTAATACGGTACGGAAGCCGCAATCCACAGATGCTTTTGCATCCACAGGCGGATAGAAATACATATCAAAGTTAGATGTAATACCGCTGGTCAGATACTCCATTATACCCAGGATGTTGAGCCAGTAGCAGTCATCCTCGGTAAGCTTTGCCTCCCTGGGGAATATTGCCTCCGTAAGCCATCTCTGCAGCGGAAGGTCGTCGGCCAAGGATCTGGCAAAGGTCATGGCTGTATGTGTATGAGCATTCTTAAAACCCGGTAACAGCATGTTGCCGCCGCAATCTATCTCACGGTCAAACTCCGCATCCGCGAAATCATTTCCGTCACCGATGTAATTGATGGTATTGCCCTTTACATGCAGCTCACCGTCCTTGATGGCGTACTCATGTTTTTTCTCATCCTGTAAACATACTATCTTCGCATTATAAAACCTGATGTTCATATATTTTCTCCCATTGATACAGTAAATTCAATTACTATTCACAGTCACTCTGCCATCATTCCACGGCCACGCATACCTGCACAGGATTCTGCCCGGCAAGCCGGCACCCTGTATACTGCATGATATCGACTGCGAATAGACATATCAAAAAAACATTTTTGATAATCTGTCGTCAAATGTAAAATCGCGCTTCACCCTCTCGTAGCCGTTACGGGCTATCTGAAGGCGCTCGTCCTCGTGCGACAGATAATAGGCAGATTTTTCGTACAGATCCTCTATATCCTCGTATATCACAAGCTCACTGCCCACATCAAACAACTCATAAAGCTCGGGCTGCATGCCTGATATGAGGAAACCTCCGCATCCCAGAACATCTATGACGCGAAGGGACACACCCGTCCTGATGGTCACTAATGGGATGTTCAGGTTAATGCGCGATGCGGAAAATGCCGCAGGCATATCCGTATAATAATCCGCATACCCGCGGAAATTAACATTATCAAGTCCGTCCGGTTTATCTGTCGAAAAAAGGTCAAATGAAAAATGCGATGACAAAAGTGATGCCGCCAGAAACCTCTGCCTGTGGGTCACTTCGCAGGCCAGCATATATGTGAGCTCTCTCCTGCCAAG
>JAFYAD010000227.1 GCA_017540915.1 Lachnospiraceae bacterium | reverse complement strand
CCGACACCTCCGCAGATTCCGGTATCTCATACCCATCACCGCAGTTTATGGCTATCAGAGCATATATCACTCCGTTTATACCCTGCCCCTTCACCTTGTCAAAATCCGAAAGATAAGACAGGAGATCATGTCCCTCTATATCAGCGGCGTCCTTACCCAAGGCCGTCATGCCTATGATAAGCTTTGAGTACTCTGTGTATCTGCTGTCCGATATATGCCACTCATTTTCATCCAGATAATCTATGGTATTCCTGTAGTATTCATCAAAATAGGTTCTGTCTCTGTCAAGACCGCAGCGCACTGCCGCAGTCACAGTCCAGAAATCCTCCATATCCGGCTCATCGTCTTCCGTCAGATATGAAAAAACACTGTCACAGAGTGCAGTCAGGTTTGCACCCGGATTTTCACTCTCTGCCCTGCAAACCGCCGCATCTATCCCTGTGAACAGTATCATAAGGCACAGGAGAACTCCTCCCGTTGCCCGCAGTATTTTATATTTCAGGCCATTTACTGTTGAATTATTCATCTTATCTGCTTACACGTTCAACATCTGTTATATATTACTTTGTTTTTTTAACGTTGCAGTACGCTTTTACTATTTCTGCCCCGTTAAGTGTACCGTCAGCTACCACAAGACCCTTCTTTTTGATCTTGAACTGAACCTTGCCGTTCTTATCCGTGGTGCCGACCGCCTTGCCGTTATAAGAGATATCCAATCCCTCTGCAGGCATTTTAACCATATTGTAGGCTTCGTCATAACCGTAGTAATAAGCTGTAAGAGTTGCCTTTGAGCCTTTCTTTCCTTTTATGTCTGTCTTGTCAAAGAAAACATAGGTGTCCGAATAGTTTTCCGTATCCTGATAAAAGAAGAAACGGATCTCATCACCGTTTTTAAGCTCTGTGTCAAGATTATAGTAATCTCCTTCACCGTTATCCTGGGCATCGTTGATGAAATATCCGACAGCGCTTGTATCCAGACGGAATGCACATGTTATATATGCGCCGTAATCACCGGATGTAACCTTAAGTCCCGGCATCTCGTCATCATAGACTTCAATATGCGCAGCTATAGTCGCATCCAGCATTGTAGGCACATCCGAATCATCTGTATAGCCTGTGAGTTCAGCATACCTGTCATCAAGATCAGCAGACACGGTGAGTGTTTTCGGTGCCAGCATCCAATCCGGGCCTTCACTTACACTGTATACTACCTTTACTGTCTTTGCCTTCTTTGCTGCGCTTACAACCGCAGCAGGTGTAGCGGCTGTAAATGCCAGTGTGACCGCAGCCAAAGCTGCAACCGATTTTTTTAATACTCTGTTTAACATTTTCCCTCCTTTTAGGGCTTTTTACCCTGATGACACAATAAAAAAAGCCTTCCTCATGTGTTTAAGGATGGGCACCACAATAAGACATACCCCACACATCCGTGCCGGGATGCCATTATACGGTACGACCAAATCCTCGTGATCTTCGGGATCTGCCGAGATTATCCATGTTCAGCGTTTTCCCGTGTACCGGATACGAGGCAGGTTTCCTGGCTCGGGTATCATCATCCGTCACAAGCCTTCCCGGTATTACCAGTGACTTCGGATCCTGATCCGATAATATGACAGACTACTCCCTCACAGTGACGGGATCGCTCAGGTATCGCACCTGATTCCCTTTTAACCCTGCCGAAATGATGCTGCATTACGCAGGGCACCCCATATCCATGCCGGAACGTCAAAGGATCCGGCTATTTAACGTGTAAGCATATTGCCATAAAACAGCAACAGGCGTATTGTATCACACAACCGGTCTGTGTGTAAAGCACGAAACAATCCCCTGCTTTATCTTGAATTCACAACCGCTTCTTTTACAGGCAGGATATACTGAGGTGAAACAGACAGGGCATCCACACCCATATCGATCAAGCTCTGTGTCATGGCAGTATCTGCAGCAAGCTCCCCGCAGATCGTAACCTCTATCCCCTTCGCATGGGCATTTTCTATAGTGTTACCTATGAGCTTCATGACCGCGGGATGGACTGTGTCGTTCATCTTGTCAAGCCACGGATTACCGCGATCCGCCGCCAGTGTGAACTGTGTCAGATCATTGGTGCCGATGCTGAAAAAATCCACCTGCTCTGCCAGCGCATCACTGATCAGCGCCGCTGCAGGAGTTTCTATCATGATGCCGATCTTGACGTCATCACCGTATGGCACACCTTCTCGCTCAAGCTCATCCTTGATCTCCGCAACATGTTTTTTGCACTTAATCACCTCTTCCAATGACACTATCATGGGAAACATCACCGCCAAATCCCCGTGAACAGCTGCCCTGAAAATCGCCCTGAGCTGAGTGCGCAGGATCTCAGGTTTATCAAGGCACACACGGATGCCGCGATATCCCATTGCAGGATTTTCTTCATATCCCCAGTCACCGTATGGCAGGCGCTTGTCTGCGCCGAGATCAAACGTCCTTATGACAAGGCGGCGTCCTTCCATTCTCTCGGCAGCGACTCTGTATGCCGCGTACTGAACCTCTTCTGAAGGGTAATCCGCACTCTGCAGATACATGTATTCCGTTCTCAGAAGTCCCACCCCATCAGCTCCGTTATCCAGCGCGTCAACTATGTCGTCCAGAGAGCCTATATTTGCATATATATTTATCTTACGTCCGCTCTTGCTGTATGCGGGTTCAGTCTTCAGTCTGCCGAGTGTCCTCTTACGTTCCTCATCAATATTCACCGACTCAAAGGATTTTTTTATCGTCTCCGGGTCAGGATCCACTATCAGAGTCCCAAGGCCTCCGTCCATAACAGCTGTCCTTCCGTCCCATTCCGGATCCACCTCTATACCGCACACAACCGGGATATTCATAATACGTGCCAGTATCACCGTGTGGGAATTCGCCGAATCATGGCTCACCACTATGCCTGTCAGTTTTGACCTTTCGATCTGCATCAGTTCGGAGGGGACAAGATCTCTGGTTGCCAGTATCACCGGCTCTCCCGGATCCGGTATCCTCTGTCCGCCGGAGAGGATCTGCAGCAGACGGTATGTTATATCCTTCACATCCGCACAACGATTGCCAATGTAATCATCCTGCCCTCCGGATATCATCTTTGCAAAGTTCTCAGCCGCCTTCAGCACGGCATATTCCGCACACACCCTGTCATTATGGACCATGTTGGAAACGATCTCGTCAAAATCATTCAACATCAGCTTATGCGCTTCGAATATCCTGGCATTATCCTCTCCAACCTCTTTGGATGCATCCACATAAATTCTCTGCAGCTGCTTTTTGGCTTCTTCCTTTGCCAGTCCGTATCTTTCCATTTCCGCCGCGGGATCATCGATGACGGCATGCTCCACCGTGTATCCCCTTTTATTGTAAAAAAAGATACGTCCGGTCACTATGCCTTTTCCCAGTCCCTTTCCCAAATACTGCTGCATATATTCCTCCGCCTTTTATAGTTACTATTCACAGTTATCTCAATGTGTATCCCGGCTCGACCACATACATACACCCTGCTGTTCGTGTGTGCTTCCCGTCGTCGCGGGGTTCACGCGTATGCATATTTGTGAACTGCGTGTGACTTTCGCT
>JAFYAD010000226.1 GCA_017540915.1 Lachnospiraceae bacterium | reverse complement strand
TTGGAAGTCATGATGATCACCACATTTCTGAAATCTGCTTTTCGCCCCTGATTATCGGTCAGTGTTGCGTAATCCATCATCTGAAGCAAAACATTATAGATATCCGCATGAGCCTTTTCTATCTCATCCAGCAGGAGCACAGAAGAAGGATTTTTACGGATTTCCTCTGTGAGAAGCCCTCCTTCTTCATAGCCAACATAACCGGCAGGAGAACCGATCAGTTTTGCCACTGCATGCTTCTCACCGTATTCGCTCATATCAAATCGCACAAGCTTTACTCCGAGCTCCTTTGCCAAAGTCTTTGCGATCTCTGTCTTTCCCACGCCTGTAGGTCCCACAAATAAAAGACTTGCCAGCGGCTTGTTATCCTCCAGCAAACCCGCCTTTGAAAACTTGATGGCATTTACGACCTGAGATACAGCCTCATCCTGACCGAATACCTGATTTTTGATCCTCTCTTCTAAACCGGCAAGTCCTGAAACGGCATCTGTTTCCACAGTCTCGATCGGTACACGACAGATTTTGGTGAGCACCTCGTTTACCACATCCCGGCCTACTGTTTGAACCTTCCCTTCAATGGGATGCAGCTTCCTGTAGGAACCGGCTTCATCGATCAGGTCGATTGCCTTATCCGGCAGAAATCTTTCATTTATGTGTTTCGCACTCATGCTGACTGCATATTCAAACAAGCCTTCCTCATAGCATACGCCGTGAAAGCTTTCATATTTTGATCTCAATCCGTTTAAGATCTCAACCGTCTCGCCCTCGCTTGGCTCCCGGATCTCCACGTTTTGAAATCGTCTCACAAGACTTTTGTTCTTTTCAAAGTGTTTTTTATACTCGTCAAATGTAGTCGCGCCGATAAAACGGATATGCCCGTCCGTAAGATACGGTTTCAACATGTTCCCGGCATCGAACGAACTCTCACCAACTGCGCCTGCACCGGACAGATTGTGGATCTCATCCCGATAGACGATAGGCTTATCTTCCTTTTCAATCTCCGAGAGCACCTTCTTGAAGCGCTTCTCAAAATCACCGCGATACTGTGTCCCTGCCAGCATTCCCCCGAGATCAAGGGCGTATACCCTGCAGCCCGCGATCGGCTCCGGGACATGACCTTCCCTGATCATCTGCACCAGCCCATAGGTTATGGCTGTCTTTCCTACACCCGGCTCTCCAATGTGAAGAGGATTGTTCTTGTCTTTTCTGAACAGGATCTGAATTGTTCTCTCTATTTCAGCTTCGCGTCCGATCAAAGGATTTACGTCCTTTAATGTATCATTCAGGCAGGGGGCATATAGCTTCCAGTTTTTCAAAGGTGAATGTTCACCCCTTTCATCCCCACTCTCTGACAGCGCTTCAGTTTCAATATTGTCATCGTCTTCTGCCACTGCATCCTCATCTTCTATTTCCGCAACAGCTCTTAGCAGATCAACCTCATCGACACCCCGGATCTGCATGTAGTAAACCGCGTAGCTTTCCTCAAGGCTCCATATTCCCCGAAGCAAATGTTTCATCTTTATCTCACTGTTTCCGCTGCTCTCAGCATGAAGCTGCGCATGTGCAAGAACCTCATCGGCCGCTGCCGAAAATTCAGGGTTTCCGTACTCTATAGTGTCTATATAGCTTTCCAGATATTCTGTCAGGTTTTTGCGTAGTTCATCGATATCGCCATCACATGATTCAAAAGCCTCTCTGAATGTTTCGTTTTTTGTCATTTCCAACAGAAAGCTTTCAGGCGTTACGTATGAAAACCGGTTTGATTCCGAGTTTTTATATGCGCCCTGTATGATCTTTGCAGCTTCTTCCGATAAATTCATCCCTCAAGCCTCCTCAACAACCATGCGAAACGGAAAGCCTTCGGCTTTTGCTCTGTCCAAAGCAGCCTTAGTCTTTGTCAACGCAATATCATACGGATATTCACCGACCACTGCTCTCCCGTTTTGGTGTACAAACATCATGATCCGGTGTGCACTGACCGGATCCTTCTTAAAAATATCTATCAAAACAGAAACCACAAAGTCCATAGTTGTAAAATCATCGTTCAGCATGATCACCTTATACTTTCGAGGTTCCTTTATCTTTATACCGCTTCGTTCCTTTATTGCGCTTTGTGTTGGCATTTTTTAATCCCTTCCCTAATGAGTACGATATACAGTAATTCGTCATTCCAAAAGTGATGATTGAATCTGTCATATATACGGGTTAATTATAATCCATCCGTTTTCAACTGACATCCAATAAACTCCGATATTCATTGCGACTGACTGAATATCCACCCATGCTTTCAAGATGATCCGTGTGAAACTGGCAATCGATCGCAATATACCCTTCTTCTGCAAGTTGATTTGAAAAAAATATCAACGCAACCTTCGATCCGTTTTCTTTCAAAGTGAACATACTCTCACCGCAAAAAACTCTTCCGACCGCCACTCCATACAGACCACCTGCAAGCTCTCCGTCTATAAATGCTTCCACGCTCATGGCATGACCGGCATTATGCAGCGCGATATACGCCGTTTCCATCTCATCTACGATCCATTCGCCCTCGGCTTGGTGAATCGTTCTACACATATGGATCGTATTAGCAAAATCCCTGTTGATCTCAATCTTTACATCATGTTTTCGCATGAATTTTTGCATGGAATGCGACACATGGATTTCACCCGGCTTTATGATAAACCGCTCCGGCGGACTCCACCAAAGAATCGGACTACCATTATCATACCACGGAAAAATCCCGCTCTTATATGCCGCAAGAAGGCGCTTAACGCTTAAGTCCCCTCCCACAGCTAACAATCCATCATTCTCCGCCAGAGCCGGATCCGGAAATATTACATTGTCATCCGAAAGTAAAAAAATCGACATTTCTAAACCTCTACAGTAAAGGTCTCTGCATCAGATTCTTCAGAGCATCCGTGGTCCTCCCCTTAGACAGAGATTCCGGAGTCTTTCCCACCGTGATAAGCGCCGGGATCATAGCCGCCGACTCAAAATACAGTTCGCTGTGATAGATCTCATTTTATCCCAGCCTGTAACCCGCTGCGGCCTGTTCCAGCATTTTGTCCAGCTCTCCCGATGTTTCTCCCACACGGATACGGTTTATGATCTCTGCCGGGAGATTCTGCTGTCTGCAAGCATCAGAGAGACTGTTACC
>JAFYAD010000225.1 GCA_017540915.1 Lachnospiraceae bacterium | reverse complement strand
GCAGATCTGGAGAACGGATTTGCAGCTATCGGATAACAGATTTAAGCCTAATTAAAGATTTTTCCAACTCCTTATGAAAAAACGAAATATGGTTGCTGATTACAGCGACATGATAACACCCCGGGATTTTGCCATGATCCCGGGGTGTTGCTGTTCACAGCTATCCGGAGTTTTTTTTGAAAAAACTTGACAAAGCATGGTTAGTCATGTATAACTATGCACGAAAGACAAAATAGGTGATGACTTTCAGCACAGTTAGCTCAAACTAACCACAAAACAGAGTGTTTCAAAACATATACAAGAGGGCTCATTTATGGCATGGATTGCTGAAAATACAGGAAATATTATCGTGATATTGATATTGCTGGCTGTAGTGGGAGCGGCGATATTTTCTATCGTAAACAAAAAAAGAAAGGGACTGTCATCCTGCGGATGCAATTGCGGAAGCTGCGGAATGGCAGGAATGTGTGGCAAAAATGAAGGCAGAAAATAACCCGAATGCTTTTTTGAAGATCTCAGATCTGAAAAAGAGCTTCGGAACCGGAGCTGCAAAACAGGACGTATTAAAGGGTATGAGCTTCACCGTTGAGAAAGGGGAGTTCTGTGTTTTGCTGGGACCGTCGGGATCGGGCAAGTCGACTCTTCTCAATATAATCGGCGGCATAGACACGCCGGATTCCGGCTTCGTCAGCATAGACGGCGACAAGCTGAAGGATATGGATGACAAGGCACTTACAATGTACAGGAGAAAGCATTTAGGTTATGTTTTCCAGATGTATAATCTTATCCCGAATCTTAACGTAAAGGAAAACATCGAGGTCGGTGCTTATCTGTCGGATAACCCTCTTGATGTGGAAGAGGTTATCACCACATTAGGACTTCAGGAGCACAAGTATAAATATCCGAATCAATTGTCGGGTGGACAGCAGCAGAGAGTATCTATTGGAAGGGCCGTTGTTAAAAATCCCGATATTTTAATGTGTGATGAGCCTACAGGAGCATTGGATTACAAGACATCCAAGGAGATTCTGGCTCTTATAGAGGACTGTAATGCCAAATACGGCAGCACCATCATAATGGTGACACACAATGAGGCCATAAAGGATATGGCTGACCACGTTGTAAAGCTCAGAGACGGCGTGGTGCGCCATAACAACATAAATGAAGCCAAAATACCGGCTTCCGAACTTGAGTGGTAAGGATATCTTATTTTCAGGGCAGGATTCGTTTGCGGATCCTGCCATTACATTGATACGGAGGGAAGGACAGATGCGTAATCCACTGATAAAGAGGATTCCCAAAGAACTTAAGAGTGATTGGCCAAAATATATAGTCATAATTGTATTCATGGTGCTGATGATAGGCCTTGTGTCCGGCATGTATGTGGGACACGACAGCATGATTGCAGCAATAGGCGAAGGCAGGGTAAAATACAGGCTTGAGGATGGTTCCTTTGAGTTGAAAAGCCGTGCTTCTGATGAGCTTATAAAAGACATCGAAAAAGGAGATATGGCTGATGTCAGGGAGTATTTTATCAACGAGGGCATTAAGGAAGCCGATGAAGAAGTTGAGAAAGCGGTAAATGAGGAACTTGAAAAACAGGTAAAAGACGGCATAGCACAGGCTGTGAAAGCGCAGTGCGAGGCTTTTGGTATAACGGATGAGGCCGTTATAAAGGAGCAGACTGATACGGCAATAGAGCAGGGATTTGAAAAGGCGCTGAAGGAGGCAAAGGAATCAGAGGATTTCAAGAAAGCAGAGGCAGAGGCCTATGAAAAGGCGCATGAAGAGGTAAAAAAAGCTGTCGATGAAGAGTGGGATGAGATAGCCGAGGAATACAGGCTTAATGAAGAGGGCTTTGAAACAACCCCTGTGACCATATATGAGCATTTCTACAGAAATGCAAAGGAGGATTTTGATAATGACGGCACACAGGACGCCACAGTGAGGGTGTTCATGAGCGATGATGAAGTGGATATGGCATCGTTTTTGGAAGGAAGGGCGCCCGAAAAAGACGGTGAGATCGCGATAGACCGTATGCATGCCGACAATGTGGGCGTAAAGGTAGGAGACAGCATCACTGTCGGAAACAAAAAATTTGAGATTGTGGGTCTTCTGTCATATGTGAATTATCTGACTTTGCACGAGTCCAATACGGATTTTATGTTTGACGCTTTCGGCTTTGATGTTGCCATGGTGACACCGGAAGGCTTTGACGGACTTGGGGCAAGAAAGCATTACAGTTATGTTTTCATGTATGACGAGAAACCCGAGACTAAGGAGGAAAAAGCGGATTATGCCGACAATCTTTTGAAATGTCTTATAACACAGACGTTGGTACATGATAGTGAAATAGAGGATTTCCTGCCGGAATATACAAGGAAGGCATCTAATTTCGCACCTTCAGATATAGAGTCCGATACCTCCGGAACCAGCATACTGTGCTATATTTTGATAGCAGTGATCGCATTTATATTTGCAATAACTATCAGTAACACGATTGAAAAAGAAGCGGGAGTTATCGGAACATTGAGGGCTTCAGGTTACACAAGGGGAGAACTCGTGGTTCATTACATGTCCATGCCTTTCATTGTGACGCTGATAGGAGCTATATTGGGAAATGTCTGCGGGTACACCCTGTTTAAGGAGGTGGCAGTTGAGCTGTACTATAATAGTTACAGCCTTCCGACACCTGCCGTAACATGGAGCCCGGTTGCGCTGGTTAAGACTACAGTGATACCTTTGATCCTGATGTTTCTGATCAATCTCTTTGTCATAGTAGATAAGCTGAAACTCAGCCCCCTCAGGTTTTTGCGCAGAGACCTGAAAAAAGTGAGACGCTCGAAAGCTATGAGGATACCGAGATGGTCTTTTCTGGGTAGGTTCAGGCTCAGGATTGTATTTCAGAATATGCCGGATTACCTTGTGCTCACCTTTGGTGTGATTTTTATAGAACTTATGTTGTGCTTCGCATTTGGTTTGCCGGATTCTCTTAATGAGTATGGTGACAAAGCACCGTCAATGGTCTTTGCGGATTATCAGTACATGCTGATGAGCAACAAGGACGATGATGGCAACATTATAGAAACTTCGGAGGAGAGCGCGGAAAAGTTCAGCATGAAGTCGCTTCAGTATGCGCGGCAGGGAGGCTTGAAAATTGAGGGCTTCGGAAGCGGAGGAGATGAGTCGGTTACAGTATACGGAATTTCGCCGGACAGCAGATATGTCAGCATACCTGCAGATCTTGCTGACGGAGACGTGTATGTTTCCAGTGCGTTTGCGACAAAATATGAGCTTAAGACCGGTGATAAGATCTCTCTTCATGAAGAATATGAGAACAAGGCTTACGAGTTTGAGGTGGATGGAGTTGTAGATTACGATGGCGGTGTAGCAGTATTCATGCCAAATGCCGGGTTTAACAGGATGTTTGACAAAAAAGAAGGAGACTTCCTGGGGTACTTTTCACGCAACGAGATCGATGATATCGATGAGGAGTATATCGCAACAGTCATCACCGTTGAAGATATCACATCGGTAACGACGCAGCTGATGCATTCCATGGGAGGGATGTTTGACGTTTTCAGATATGTGCTGGTGGTAATGGCGGCGGCATTGATCTTCCTTCTAACGAAGATCATCATCGAGAAAAACGAGAGCTCTATCTCCATGGTGAAAATACTGGGCTTCAAAAACAGCGAGATCGCATCCCTGTACATCGTACCTACCGCCATTATCGTATCTATAGTGGCTGTGTTCAGCTTTGCGGTGGGGTATTTCCTGATGATCTATATATTCAAGATCTTTGTGCTGGCCATGGACGGGTATTTCTCCTTTTACATGAAACCGGTGTCCATGATCCTGGCAGTAGTTTATCTTTTGGTGGGATATGCGTTTGTTTCCGTCATAGACTACATCAGGATAAAGAAGGTGCCCATGAGCGAAGCGCTGAAAAACGTGGATTAAGAAAAACGCAGGTCTTAAGGATAACCTTAGACCTGCGTTTGTTTTTGCATTATGTAGATTATACTCTTGAAAGATACTCGCCTGTACGGGTGTCGATCTTGATCTTGTCGCCCTGGTTTACGAAGAGCGGAACCATTACCTGCGCGCCTGTCTCTACAGTGGCGGGCTTTGTGGCACCTGTTGCGGTATCACCCTTTACACCCGGCTCAGTGTCGCTGATCTCGAGCTCGACGAAGAGCGGTGGCTCAACTGCGAATACCTTGCCGTTGTGTGAGCAAACCTTAACCATTTCGTTTTCTTTGACGAATTTCAGTGCATCACCGATGTCATCCTTGGCAAGACCGATCTGCTCATAGCTCTCAACGTCCATGAAATAGTAGAGATCGCCGTCTGCGTAAAGATACTGATAATCCTTGCGGTCGATACGCGCCTGCGGGCATTTTTCTGTCGGGCGGAATGTTTTCTCTACAACGCCGCCGCTTATGATATTTTTAAGCTTTGTACGTACAAAAGCTGCGCCCTTTCCCGGTTTTACATGCTGGAATTCGATGATCTGGTATATGTTGCCCTCGAACTCGATGGTAACACCATTTCTGAAATCACCTGCTGAAATCATGAATGTATCCTCCTTAAAATAGTCGCCCCGGTCACAGGGCAATAGTTACAAAATTCTCTAACATGATACTATTAACATATGTAAAAGTCAAAGATTTTTTGAAACTATTCAGAACCAAGGTGATTTATTACTTTGGTGAGAACCAAACAGCGAGAAAATCTTTGATTTTCGAGCTTGGTTCTGAATAGTTACGATTATTTGAAATAAACATATGTCCGGTGTCGTGACCGGTAAAGTATTAATCTCTGGTCTCTATCTCGTGCAGCATATCAATGCGGCGCTGATGTCTTTCCTCGCCTGAGAAATCTGTGTCCAGAAATGCGTCGACGATGGCTTTTGCAAGCTCAACACCTACTATACGGGCACCGAAGGCGATGATGTTGGCGTTATTGTGAAGCCTTGTGAGTTTAGCGGTTGCGGGCTCGGAACATACGCAAGCGCGAACTCCTTTTACCTTGTTGGCGGCGATGGATATGCCGACGCCTGTTCCACATATCAGGATACCTGCGTCTGCGGTGCCGTCAGTGACAGCGCGCCCCACACGCTCACCTGCTATGGGGTAATCATCACCCTCGGCTGCTGCGTCAGGTCCCAGGTTTATGACCTCATGTCCTTTGTCTTTTACATACTGGATGATCGCCGGCTTCAGATCCAGTCCGGCGTGATCATTGCCTATTGCTACCTTCATGTTGTGCCTCCTGATTTTAAGCTGTTTAGAACAGCGTTTTTTATTGATGATTATGGTTTTTTGTTAAAGGGGTTAACGGTCGGCCGAGGAACTGCCTGTCTTAGCTGCTTTCTTCAGTTTGTGCCGGTATGCCCACAGCACGGGCTGCTCGATGATACGCTTTAAATGTATCTGTATCTCCTCGTGGAAGCCTATACGGCCTACCAGTATAGAGTATATGCCGGCTTTGTTGGCTCCCCATATGTCAGTGAAGATCTGATCGCCTACGAACAGTGTGTCGACAGTGTCCGTACCCATCATCTCCATGGCCTTTTCATAGCCTTTAACAGAGGGCTTACCGGCTTTATAAATATACATTGTACCAGGCAGGCTGTCGGAGAAGCTTTTGACACGGGGTTCCTTATTGTTGGATAAAAACAGAACCTTATAGCCCATGCCTGTGAGCTCTGCGATCTTTTGTGTACATCTGTCATCTGCAGGCTTGCCATGACACACTAAGGTGTTATCGATATCAAATATTATGCCTCTGAACCCCTGCTCATATAATGACTTGAAATCTATGGCATAGGTTGACGAAGCGCTTTCAGTTGGATATAATTTTTCAAACATGGGATATATTTTATACGAAATTTGTAAATTAGTCCACATATTTTTGAAGGAACAGCAGTGTACATGAATGTGGTCGTGCCGGACTACATCATAAATAGGCTGTGAATAGTAAAAAAGAGGGTACAGCTATGCAATTTGACATTATTATAAATGAAGCATCGAAGACCGGTGAAGGCGCAAGCCGCTATGACGAAGTGAGATGGATCCTTAGGGAGAATAAGATGCAGTACAGGGTGCACAGAACCCTGTATGCGGGACATGCCACCGTGATCGCGCGGGAATTGTGCTCGTCTCCTGATAAGGCCGTAAACATCATAGTGGTGGGCGGCGACGGTACATTAAATGAGGTTGTGAACGGCATCACGGATTTTGAGAAGGTGAGAGTGGGGCTGATCCCAAACGGCTCGGCCAACGATTTTGCTGCCGGAGTTCACATTTCGTCGGACGTTGAGAAAGAGATAAAGGCTATGATCGCCAATGCGGACGATCCGGGCAGTGTTGATATCGGACAGGTGTCCTACAGGGAAGGGACAAAGACAAGGTCCAGACTGTTTTGCATAAGCTCCGGTCTGGGTATTGATGCCATGGTATGCAAAAAGGCGTCTACCACAGGACTGAAGGCTTTTCTGAACAAGATCGGACTCGGAAAGCTGACCTATGTTTTGCTGACCGTATACAGCCTGGTGTCAGTAGAGACGGCAGATGCCGTGATAGAGGGGATAGCAGACGACGGCAGCACCATGCCCCGGGAAGAGATAAAAAAAGTTTATTTTTCAGCGGCAATGAATCTGAGATGTGAGGGTGGCGGCGTTCCCATGGCTCCGAGGGCTGTGGCATCCGACAGGACACTCACATTGTGCTGCGCCCACGGCATACCAAAGTGGCGGGCATTTCTGTGTTTTCCCTTCCTTTTGACCGGAAAGCAGAGTTTTTTCAAGTGT
>JAFYAD010000224.1 GCA_017540915.1 Lachnospiraceae bacterium | reverse complement strand
TTCTATTACGATGGGGACAGCCGCCCCGGAAAAGATGCTCTCCATGAGGCGGGGGCATATTATATTCAGGAGCCATCGGCCATGGCTGTGGGAACCCTGCTGGACGCAAAGCCGGGAGAACGGGTGCTGGATATGTGCGCAGCACCCGGCGGAAAGACTACGCATATTGCGGGGCAGATGAGAGGCGAAGGTCTTTTGGTCAGCTCCGAGATTGACAGTGTCAGGGCGAAAATTCTAAGCCGCAATGTGGAGCGCATGGGCATTAAAAACTGCATTGTGACCAATAACGCTCCGGATGAGCTGGCAAAGGTTTTTCCGGGATTTTTTGACAGGATACTGGTGGACTCGCCCTGCAGCGGAGAGGGTATGTTCAAAAAAGAGGAAGCGGCTGTTTCAAACTGGTCCGCGGACAATGTCAGGATGTGCGCGGAACGTTCCAAAACCATAGTGGATGCTGCGGTTATGATGCTGGCAGAGGGCGGTGTACTAGTGTATTCTACCTGCACCTTTGCGCCGGAGGAAGATGAATATATCATAAAATATATATTGGACAAGTATCCCTTTATGAGGATGTATCCAAGCGATGATCCGGTGTTTGTATCAGGATTGTCTCATAACATATGCGGGGAAGAGACTTTCTGCGGAGACAATCCCGGAATATACCGTATCTGGCCCCATATCCAAAAGGGAGAGGGACATTTCATGGCAAGGCTTGTACGTGACAGCAGTGGCGCCGGCAGCGGTTTCAGTTTTGATGATGGCGCAGAGGATCGGAAGATAGGAAACATTCAGGAACACCGTTCTCAGGATGGACGCAGGAATAAAAAGAAAGACAAAAAAACGGAACACGGAACGGCAGTTTCCGCTGATCGATATAAGATATTCGCAGATTTTATCGGTGGAGAAGAAGATATGGATCTTTCTGATTATCCCATCGAACGGCTTAAGATGACAGGTGATACCCTGTGGCTTCTGCCTGAGGGCGTTCCGGCAACGGACGGACTTAAGGTTATAAGATACGGAACGGAGCTTGGCGTTTTCAAAAAAGACAGGTTTGAACCTGCACATGCTTATGCCATGGCATTGACTGACAAGGAGCTTGAAAAATCCTTTGAAACAGAAGATCCGGAGATCTTTTTGACAGGAAACACGTATCAGTGTGCAGCAGAGCTTAAGGGATGGATTCCCGTGACATATAAGGGTCTTCCCCTGGGATGGGGAAAAGCCGGCGGGGGAGTGATCAAAAACCATTATCCGAAGGGGCTTAGAAGATAGGACGTATTCGTCATAGAGGGTACCGCTTGCAGTGGGATCAACTTTTGACCCTTGAATCTTTATATACAAGATTGATATATGTACGGATAAGTGTTAAAATACAGTTACATTCATTACACCATTATTGAAAGCAGGGCAGATTTTCAGTGATGTTTAATAAGAGCAAAAAGCATAAGAATCACATAGAAGCCAACACGTGGAACGGTAGCCGCAGGAAATCCCTGTCTGTCAGGATACCTTTGTTCTTTGTGTCAGGGTTGGCATTTATGGTGCTGGCAGTAATGGGTGTGGTATCTATACGTTTTCACCGCAGCAGGGTGGATCAGTACATCAGACTGGCAGAGGGTGCCACAAAGCTCATGACATATGTTGTGGATCCTGAGCTTGCGGACGATTATCTCGAGCGTGGCTTTGGAATGGAGGAATATCGTACGGCTGTTGATGGACTTACACAGCTTATGAATAATTATCCTGATGTCATCTACATGTATGTTTACCGGTTTACTGATGAAGGCGGGCTTGTACTCTTTGATCTGGACAGGGAAGGCGATGAAGACGAAGTTGACTATGGCAGTGTATATGAACTTGATAAGGCGTACATGCCGTATAAAGACCGGCTCTGTGCAGGGGAAGGGATCCCGCCTATAGAGTATAAACTTGGGGATAGCCAGTTATTGACTTATGTGCGTCCTGTTTTTGACAGCAAAGGAAAATATCAGTACCATGTTTGTGTCGATTTTTCCATGGACTATCTTCATGAACAGAATTTCCGTTTCATGCTGGTCATCCTGCTGGTGCTGGTATTGATGTCGCTGTTTTTTATACTGTTCTATTCACGGTTCATACGTCATGTTGTCACAGGCCCCATAAACCGCATTATAGATTGTGCCTCGAATTTCAAGTATGAGAATGAGAATGACAGGATTTATAATGTGAGTTCACTGGAGGAACTTAATATTCTGTCCGGTGATGAGATAGAAGAGCTTTATCACATGTATCTTCTGTCCATGAAGGAGAGCATGTTCTATATGACCAATCTCACCCGTGTCAAACATGACATGGAAGATACAGAGGAAAAGCTGGGACAGATCAGTAAGACTGCATATAAGGATGCCCTGACCGGTGTCGGCAATAAGGCCTCATTCAACGAGATGATCGAAAAGCTTGAGGCAGATCGTCTGCAGGGAGATACGGCCTTTGCCATTGTGATGGCGGATATCAACAACCTTAAGAAGGTAAATGATACCTTAGGGCATGAGTGCGGAGATGATTATATCAGGGGATGCTGCAGTATAATCTGTAACATATTCAAGCATTCGCCCGTATTCAGGATCGGCGGCGATGAGTTTGTGGCTGTATTAAAAAATGACGATTTTGCCAACCGTGATACTTTGATGGCAGGAGTAGAGACTGAATTTGAAAAGACCAATGCCATGACTGACAGACCTGAACACGAGAGGTATTCGGCATCTGTCGGCATTGCGGTATGCGACGGAGCAGGAGACGCCGTCAGTGCTGTATTCAAACGGGCTGATGATGATATGTACGCCAAGAAAGAGATCTACAAAAAGAAATTCGGAAGTTACAGATGACATTAGATCAGTCTGCATTTTTACTGAACTTCTCATGAAGCACAGGCTGCAGTTTCTTTACGATGAATTCTCCGGCGAGTCCGCACAGGATTCCCGCTATGACTCCACAGATAACATCGGAAGGGTAGTGAACGCCGACGTATAAGCGGCTTAGAGCGATGAGAGATGCCAGTATGAGGGCGGTGATGCCGATCCTTTTATCGCAGTTCCGGAATAATACGACGGCTGCTGCAAAGGATACGGAGGCATGTCCGGATGGAAAGGAAGTGTCAGGCTGTCTTTCTATCAGTATCGTAAGAGTCTCTATCACCTCATAAGGTCTGGTGCGGGCTACTATATGTTTTATCAGGACATTTACAGCGAGACTGTTTACGATCATGGCAGCTGCGCTCATAAGACCTGTAAGCCGGTATTTTGGTATAAACAAAAATAATACGGTCAGTATTATCCATAATAAGCCGTAGTTTGCAAGGCTTGTGATGAGTTTTACCGGTGTGTTCAAAAATTCGATCCTTATGTTATTCTGGATCCATAACAGGATATTCGAATCAAGTTCATATAATGCCTGCATCTTATCTTACTCCCCGCTTTTATTTTTCCCGAAAACATATTTTTGCTGTATCTTAAAGCTCAGAATGAATAGAACAGTATCTGTTACCATCTTTATGATGATCTCGGGAACTATTGCGATAAGTCGTACAAGAGCTCCGGTTATGCCGGCGCTAAGTCCCATCTGAATGACAGCCAGTATAAAGTATTTTACGGCAGTCCGGGATTTTTTGTTCTTGCTGTTAAAGACAAATATATGATTTATGATATAATTGTAAGTGCCCGAGATAAGCCTTGCGGCTACGGTGGATACTTCCACATAGAGTGTCATTCTGCCGAAGAGCCTGCAGAAGACCGCAAACAGTATTATGTCCAGGAGCGCAGAGGACAGGGATGCGGCGGTATATCTGATAAAATGTCTGCACAATATGCGGTATATTTTGATGGAATCCTTGAAGGTGTTAAAATGTGTTTTGTGATCTGTGACGGAGTCGTAGATGGCCGGTATCGGAACCTCCGTTATGGGATATTTGTCTATAGTGCATAACAGCATCTCCGTCTCAAATTCAAAGCGGTTTCCCTTAATATCCAAGAGCTCCCGCATGAAATCTGTCGGTATTCCACGAAGACCGGTCTGAGTATCCGAGATCTTAAGGCCTGTGACATATTTCATCACGCCTGCCGTGATCTTGTTGCCATATACGCTCTTCCAGGGAATGTCATCGGAGTCAAAGGATCTGACACCCAGTATCAGATGGTCAGGGTTTTCTGTAAGACTTTTGATGACGGCATTAATGCTGTCTGTATCATGTTGACCGTCCGAGTCTGCTGTCACGCAGCCCACTGCATCCGGATATGCCTCCAGAATGTATGCGAATCCTGTCTTTAAGGCAGCTCCTTTTCCTTTGTTTACCTCGTGGATCAAAAGCTTTCCGCCCATTTTATCTATGTAGGGTCTGCATTCGTCGAATAATCTGTCGTAATCGGGACCGCTTCCGTCGTTTACCAGTATTATGTTCCTGGCATCAGCTGTTACCAGTGATTCCAGTAAGTCTATCAGTCTTTCGTCCGGTTCATATGCCGGTATCAGGATCGGACAGGTCATCATCCGCGCCTCCCTAAATGTAAATATTGATGTTAACTCTAACATAACTGCTGTGTTTTTTCAAGAAGGCATATTTTTTGGAAATCTCTTGTCATTGCATGCTTGTAAACGTATAATAAAGCATGGTTGATACACAGAGTAAGGGAAAATATAGTAGCAGGTAAGACAAAGGATCTTGTAGTAATGAAATCTCCGAAGAATAAGACCATAGATATTACAGTAGAAGAGGGGCGGGATTATCTGGACAGATGCATCCGGGTGAATGGAAAGGTTTCTGTTAAAGAGATATGTGATAAGACCATCATCGGTGATACCTTCGAGGTGATGAAAAATCTGCCGGAGAGCTTTGCCGACCTTGTGATAGCCGATCCGCCCTATAATATGGATAAGGATTTCAAGGGAAACAAATTTCATAAACAGACCGATGAAATGTATGAGGAATACACGGAAAACTGGATCAGCGCGGTACTTCCGCTGTTAAAGGATAATGCGACTGTCTACGTGTGCTGTGACTGGAAATCCTCAGGAGTTATAGAACGTGTGTTGAACAGGTATTTCCATTTGCGAAACAGGATAACCTGGCAGCGTGAAAAGGGCAGAGGAGCTCTGACCAATTGGAAAAACGGTATG
>JAFYAD010000223.1 GCA_017540915.1 Lachnospiraceae bacterium | reverse complement strand
GCTGCTGCAAAGCGCTTTAAGGCAACGGGTACAGGAAAGCTTAAGAGAAACAAAGCTTATAAGAGACATATTCTGACCAAGAAATCTACAAAGACAAAGAGAAATCTTCGTCACGCAACAACCGTTGATGCTACAAATGTTAAGAACATGAAGAAGATCTTGCCATATCTTTAAGATACGGTAGTGGTTTGATCTTTTGAACAGGAGGAAAAAGAGATGGCAAGAATTAAAGGCGGTTTGAACGCCAAGAAAAGACATAACAGAACATTGAAACTGGCTAAGGGCTACAGAGGAGCACGCTCAAAGCAGTATCGTATCGCAAAACAGTCAGTTATGCGTGCACTTACAAGCGCATACTCAGGCAGAAAGCAGAAGAAGAGACAGTTCAGAAGACTCTGGATCGCACGTATCAACGCTGCAGCAAGGATCAACGGACTTTCTTATTCAAGATTTATGTATGGTCTCAAGCTTGCAGGTATCGATCTCAACAGAAAGATGCTGGCTGAGCTCGCAGTAAATGATGCAGAAGGTTTTGCAAACCTTGCAGATGCTGCAAAGGCAAAACTTGCATAATAAAACAGTTGACAATGACAATATCTTTTGTTATTGTATAGCAGTATGCCGCTCGGAGAGGTTAAAGATATGCTCTAATGCATCACCGCATCCGGCGAGTAATGATAATAGGAGGTGCCAATATGTACGCAATTATAGCAACCGGTGGTAAGCAGTACAAAGTTTCAGAGGGCGATATCATTACCATTGAAAAGCTTGGTTTGGAAGCAGGCGAGTCTGTTACTTTTGATCAGGTCATTGCTGTAAACGACGGCTCTATGAAGGTAGCCGGTGATGTTGCAAAGGCAACAGTCACAGGTTCCGTTGTAAAAGAAGGCCGCGGTAAGAAAGTTATCGTTTACAAGTACAAGAGAAAGACCGGATATCACAAGAAAAACGGTCACAGACAGCCGTACACACAGGTAAAGATCGAAAAGATCAACGCTTAAGATGACTGAAGCAGTTATTTTCAGAGCAAAGAAATCAGGTATCATAAAGGGATTCGAGGTCAGAGGTCACAGTGGTTTTGCGGAAGCGGGATCAGATGTGGTTTGCGCTGCGGTATCGATGTTAGTCATCAATACCATGAATTCCATTGAGAGTCTTACGGATGACAGATTTAAGGCATCCATGGACAAAGAAGGTACAGTCATCAGGTTCGAATTCGAAGACAAGCCTTCCGATAAGTCGGTTTTACTGACAGACAGTATGATACTGGGTCTGAAAACAGTTCAAAGAGATTACGGGAGAGAATTCCTTAAATTTGAGGAAAAGGAGGTATAGAGATGTTTGAGTTAAACCTTCAGTTTTTTGCTCATAAAAAGGGTGTCGGTTCCACAAAGAACGGACGTGACTCAGAGTCAAAGAGACTTGGAGCAAAAAGAGCAGACGGACAGTTTGTAAAGGCCGGCAACATTCTTTACAGACAGCGCGGTACAAAGATACATCCGGGTGTTAATGTAGGCATCAGCGGAGATGATACGCTTTTTGCTACAGTAGACGGTGTATTGAGATTTGAGAGAAAGGGTAGAGACAAGAAGCAGGCTTCTGTTTACCCGGTAGAGTAAGATCATCAAAGGGGTTGCCTAAAAGGCAGCCCTTTTTTCAGTTAGCAAAGGGAGGTCAGGAACATGGGTTTTGCGGATACTGCGAAGATAGTGATCCGTTCCGGTAAAGGCGGAGACGGACATGTGAGTTTCAGACGGGAAAAGTATGTTCCTGACGGTGGTCCCGACGGCGGAGACGGCGGCAGAGGCGGTAATGTATATTTTGAGGTTGATGAGGGTATGAACACCCTGGGAGATTACCGTCACAGGCGCAAGTTTTCAGCCGAGAACGGCGAAGAAGGCGGCAAGCGCAATTGTCATGGCAAAGACGGAGCTGATATCACATTGAAGGTTCCGCCGGGCACCGTTATAAAAGATGCCGCAACGGATAAAGTCATATTGGATATGTCCGGTAAAATCGGTCCGCAGCTGGTACTAAACGGCGGAAAGGGCGGTATAGGCAATCAGCATTTTGCCACCAGCACAATGCAGGCACCTAAATACGCAAAGCCCGGACAGGAAGCTATTGAGCTGGAGGTAAAACTTGAGCTTAAAGTCATAGCTGATGTAGGACTTGTGGGCTTCCCCAATGTGGGTAAATCCACGTTTTTGTCGAGAGTTACAAATGCCAGACCCAAAATAGCCAATTATCATTTCACGACCTTGAATCCAAATCTCGGCGTTGTGGATCTGGGAGGCGGGGACGGCTTCGTCATAGCAGACATACCCGGACTTATAGAGGGAGCAGCGGAGGGAGTCGGTCTCGGACATGAATTTTTGCGTCATATCGAAAGATGCCGTGTCCTCATACATATGGTGGATGCTGCATCGGTGGAAGGCAGGGATCCTGTTGCGGACATAAATGCGATCAATGAAGAGCTTAAGCTTTTCAATGAAGAATTGCTGAAAAAACCGCAGATAATCGCTGCCAATAAGATAGATGCTTTCACCGATGATTCACAGTCCGATGTTTTGGCAGCGTTAAAAGCCGAATTTGAGCCAAAAGGCATAAAGGTCATGCCCATATCAGCTGTGGCAGGTATAGGCTTAAATGAGCTTTTGGGCGAAGTTAAGACCATGCTGGATAACACAGAGAAAGAGACTCTGGTCTATGAATCAGAGATAACTCCTGCAATGCATGCCTTTGACACAGAGCCATTCACAGTAGTGATCGATCCGGAGACCTATGACTATGTGGTGGAGGGACCGCGTATTGAGAAAATGCTGGGTTATACCAATCTGGATTCTGAGAAGGGCTTCCTGTTCTTCCAGAAATTCTTAAAGGAACAGGGCATATTAAAGCAGCTTGAAGATATGGGAATACAGGACGGAGACACGGTACGGATGTACAGCCTGTCCTTTGATTATTACAAGTAAATGTGTTATAAGAGAGGTTATTTATACACGATTACAACAGAAAGGATACAAAATGACGCTTACCAGCAAACAGAGATCTTTCCTGAAGGGGCTGGCCAGTCAGGAAGATGCTATTTTTCAGATAGGGAAATCATCGGTCACTCCAACTCTGATACAGGCAGTGGATGATGCCATCGAAAAAAGAGAACTCATAAAATTGTCGGTACTCAACAACTGCGACGACGACCCAAGAGAATTGGCTGATATGATAGCAGAGAGAACTCACTCTACGGTCGTCATAGTCATCGGCAAAAAGATAGTGCTTTACAGACCTTCAAAGAAACCGAAGATCGAATTACCCAAAAGATAGTGTGATAGTTTTCCGGCACAGAGCTGTGTCAGGAGGCTGTACAGTAAAGTCAGACAGTCTTAAGGGAGGAAAATGCACATGAAAACCGGTATTTTCGGAGGAGCATTTGATCCGGTGCATCTGGGACATATAAGACTCGGGTCGAGTGCAGCAAGGGAGCATCATCTTGAACGGCTGATATTGCTGCCCACAGGCATCCCGCCGCATAAGGCGGCATTGAGCGCATCGGCAAAAGACAGAGTCAGGCTCTTGAAATTTGCGGCAGATAACATGAGCGCAGAGCTTGATATCCCGGTGACCGTGGATGAGCGTGAAGTTTCCGGCAATGTCACCAATTACACCTATGTTACTTTGCAGGGGTTTCACCGTGACTACCCGGATGATGAATTCTATTTCATCATGGGCGGAGATTCTATCGAGTATTTTCACAGCTGGGTGAAGCCGGAAGTTATCGCCTCACAGGCTGTTTTACTGGCAGGAAGACGCAAAAATGTGGATGAACAGGTCATAAAAGATCTGATCCTGGATTATGCTAAACGTTTTAATGCCGATGTACGACTGGTAGGTTCGCCCGAGACCGATATTTCTTCCACGAAACTCAGGGAAATACTTAAAAATCTGCCCTACGGTATGTTTTCCGATTATGAGGCAATTAAGAATTCGGTAGAATATAAAGAGCTTTTGAGTGAGATCCTTAAGTTCATGGACGAGAAATCTCTTGTATATATTTATGAAAACAGGGTGTATGATAATATTTGAGGATCAAAAAATGATTCACGGGTAGATGAGTTTGAATCCACCGTCAGTTACTATTCACAGCCAATATCATACAGACAGGCATAT
>JAFYAD010000222.1 GCA_017540915.1 Lachnospiraceae bacterium | reverse complement strand
CGACACTTATCATGCTTCCTTTCACATTCATCTTCGGTGAACAGACCCCCGGCAATCTGATCATTGTCATATTGATGCTCATTACTGTCTGCTTTTTATATAAGACGATGCGATTCTTTGATCTGGATGAAAAGGTATCCGCTTTGTTTTCAGTCTGTTCTGTGATCGGAAGCAACGCGCTGTGGATGAGCATGAACAGCGGTGTCTGGTTCATGGCCCAGGTCACATGTCTCACGCTGATGAGCGCGGCCATTTACTCCGCTGTCAGAAAAAGAAGGATCACGGCCGGCATCCTCACCGCCTTAGCTGTTGGCTGCAGGCCTTTTTCTATAATATGGTTTGCTTTTCTCTCGGTGTATTATTGCTGCGAAGACGTTCCCGCTCACGGTCGATTAAAAAGAAATACCATATTCAGGTCTCTTCTTTCACAGTGGAAATACTATGTTTTCCCGCTATTAATCGGGCTTGCTTATATGTGGCTTAATTATGCACGCTTTGATAACCCGTTTGAATTCGGCCATAATTACCTTCCCGAATTTGAAACCGAGCCTCAGTTCTCGCTGTCCTATGTCCCGGGCAACCTGTTCAGACTCTTTTTAAATCCGATAAGCATAGACAACGCTCTAAATCTTACTTATACCAGATTCAACGGTTTTATGTTTTATATAGCAAATCCTATATTTATCATATATTTCATCTTTTTCGTAAGAGATATCCTTGAGCATCAGCTGGATGCTGTCAAACTATCAATCACCGCCTTGTTCATTGTCAATATCCTACTGCTATGTTCCCACAAGACACTGGGAGGATGGCAGTTCGGTGCAAGGTATACCGTAGACCTCATCCCTTACGTTTTTTTCTACATCATATGCAGCAAAGATAAAAAGAACACATCGTATATGAAGCCTCCGTCTCTTTGGATCTGGGGTATATCGGGATTTGCGGTTTTATTAAACACTTACGGAGCCATTGCCATGAGCGTGCTTGAAGCCGCTTCATAAATAGTCGTTACCGAGGCCTTCGTGCTTACAAAATTTTGCTGGCTGTTTTAAGACAAACAAAGAGGACAAAAGATATGATACACACTTCGCTCAGAAATATTGATTGTTTTGTTTTTGACATGGACGGGACCCTTTATCTCGGAGACAGCGTCCTTCCAGGAGCACACGAACTGATAGAACTTCTTGAAAAAAGAGACATTAAATACTATTACTTTACTAATAATTCCTCAAGGTCGCCCCGGGAATATATTAAGCGCCTGGAAAACCTTGGATTTGTACCTCCTTCGGCAGACAAGATCATGACTTCCGGCCATGTAATGATCCACTATATCAAAAACCACTATTCAGATCCATGTGTTTTTCTGTGCGGGACCCCCGCCCTTCAGGAGCAATTCAAAGAAGCAAATATAACTCTTTTGCCGTATGATGCAAAAAAGGCTGATGCAGTCGTCATCGGTTTTGATACCACCATGGACTATATCAAGGCTGATAATGCTTGCAGACTAATCTCAGGCGGCGCGGATTTTCTTGCAACAAATATTGACAGAGTCTGCCCCCTTGATAACGGCCGTTATATGCTGGACTGCGGATCGATGTGCAAAATGATAGAACACGCAACAGGAGTACAGCCTAAATTTACAGGCAAGCCGTTTGCTGAAACAGTCGACTATATACTAAATAAAGCAGGTTCTGAAAGAGCGAAGACAGCCCTGGTCGGCGACAGGTTGTACACGGATATAATGACTGCAGTCAATGGAGATCTGGTGTCCATAGCCGTCCTTTCAGGAGAAGTCACTCTTGATGAGCTTAAACAAAGCAATATAAAAATAGATTATATACTTGACAGTGTAAAAGATATTTATGACTCATTGCTTTAATGCGCAATTGCTTTATTTATCTGCCGGTATCTGTTAATCCATATGATATAATCAAGATATAGACCGCATTATTAAAAAGAGGAGTTCCATATGATTTCAAAACACTATCATGAAAACCAGAAGTTGCTGCACATTGGTACCATGCCTAAAAGGTCGTATTATATTCCCGGTTCTTCTGCTGATATAAACCGCCTGCAAAGGCAGGATTCAGAAAGAGTCCTCTTTCTGTCAGGGCAGTGGAAATTCCATTATTATGAAAATGATACACTGCTGCCTGACAGTTTTTATGAAACAGATTACGCAGACCCGGGCTCAGATGATATTCATGTTCCTTCCTGCTGGCAGACGCTTGGGTATGGGACCAACAATTATCTGAATGTCAGATATCCTTTCCCTTACGATCCTCCGTTCGTGCCTTACGATAACCCATGCGGTGTTTACTATAAAGATTTTGATCTGCCCGATACAGAGCTTGAAAAGCATCTCGTGTTTGAAGGCGTAGATTCCTGTTATTATGTCTATGTAAACGGAAACTTCGCAGGATACAGTCAGGCAGCGCATAACATCAGCGAGTTCGATATCTCAGGTCTTGTTTCTCCCGGAAAAAACAGACTATGCGTACTTGTATACAGATGGTCTGACGGAACATATCTGGAAGACCAGGATAAGCTCAGGATGAGCGGTATCTTCAGAGATGTCTATATTCTTTTAAGACCTCATGCCAGGATCCGTGATTTTTATATCAAATATGATTTCAATGACGACTTTTCCTCAGCCAAAGTCAAGGTCGAAGTCTTTTGTGAAGGAACTCCTTATGTTTCCGGAGACATCTATGACGGAGAGACAGTCATCTCACACGCCGAGGGAAGTCAGTTATCATTCAATATCGACAATCCCAAATTATGGAATGCCGAAACTCCTTTCCTTTACACTCTTGTCCTGAAGACCGAAAACGAATACATCATAAAGAAGATCGGTCTGAGGCAGATCACGGTTAAAGACCGGATCATATATATCAATGGAGCAAAAATCAAATTTAAAGGCGTCAACAGACACGATTCAAGTCCTGTCAACGGATATGCAGTCACCCCGGAAGAGATGTACAGAGACATCTCTTTAATGAAAGCTCACAATTTCAACGCAATAAGAACGAGTCATTATCCAAGCTCCCCGCTGTTTATCGATTATTGTGATGAGATAGGAATGTATGTTATAGGTGAAAGCGATGTTGAAATACATGGAACGGCGTCTTTATATGGTGGCAGCGAAGCCAGTTCCTTCTGTCTGCTTGCAGATGACCCCGACTGGTATGACGCTATTTTTGACAGGATCGAATCAAACGTCGAACGGGATAAAAATGCTGCAAGCATACTGATCTGGTCTTTAGGCAACGAAGCCGGCTATGGAGGCAATTTTGAAAGAGCTGGCAGATGGGTCAAAGACAGAGATCCTTCCCGCCTTCTTCACTATGAGGGCGCATATCATGCTCACAGATATGAACCTGCTGAATACTCTGCTAAACACCTGTTCTCCTTTAACAGATATGAGCGTCCCTCCGGCAAATTTGATTTTTCCATGCTTGATATGTATTCAAGAATGTATCCATCCCCTGAAGAGTGTATTGAATATGCTAAAAAAGGCGATAAGCCCATGTTGCTTTGCGAATATACACACGCGATGGGGAACGGGCCCGGGGACACGGAAGATTACTGGCAGGCGTTTTACAGCCACGATGAACTTGCCGGCGGGTTCGTTTGGGAATGGAGCGACCACAGCGTTTATATGGGTCTGACTCCGGACGGAAAGAAAAAATACTATTACGGCGGAGACTGGGGAGAAGAGCTTCATGACTCAAACTTCTGTATGGATGGATTGACATATCCTGACAGAACACCTCATACCGGT
>JAFYAD010000221.1 GCA_017540915.1 Lachnospiraceae bacterium | reverse complement strand
TCACCGTCTTCATAATAACGGTTGCAAGCTTCTGTGGAGACGATAAATCCCTGGGGAACCGGAAGACCAAGAGAGGTCATTTCTGCAAGGTTTGCACCTTTGCCGCCAAGGAGTTCACGCATGGAGCCGTTACCCTCTGAGAAGAGGTAAACGTATTTGTGTGCCATTTAATTCCTCCTAAATGTGTATATACTTCAAAATAACGCCAAATAATTATACCAAAGGAGCATGTCCAATACAACCATATTTTTCTTTTGTGAGGTGGGTTAAAAGGTTGAAAAAGAGGGCTGTAATTGAGATAATTATAATGCTAGAACAGAATGCGAAAGGCATACCGGATGAAAGAAACGAACGTTGTTATCTTAGCTGCGGGACAGGGTAAAAGGATGAGAGCTGTTTGCTCAAAAGTCCTGTGTACTGTGGCGGGAAAACCGATGCTCCTGTGGGTGACTGATGCTGCCAGAAAGGCCGGAGCAGATCACGTATGCGTCGTTGCTTCAGAGCCGGATGTCATTCAGGCTGTAAAAGATGCAGGGTTTGAAGTCCGGCTCCAGACAGAAAGACTGGGAACGGGTCATGCCACCAGGATGGCTGCCGATTTTCTGGAGCAGCATAAAGACGGAGATACCCTCGTTTTGTGTGGTGACGCTCCTTTCATGGACAGTGACACTATCCGCAAGGCATATGAGCAGCATGTTTCTGAAGGGAATGCACTGACTGTAGTTACAGCTGAACTCCCGGATGCAGGTCCGTACGGACGTATAATCAGGGACGGAAACCGACTTGCTGCCATAGTGGAGCGTGCAGACTGTACTCCTGAACAGGTTGAGATAAAGGAGATAAATTCAGGAGCATTCTGGTTCAGGACAGATGTGCTTCTGGATACTCTCGGAAAGATACGCAACAATAATGCACAGGGTGAATATTATCTGACCGATGCCGTTGCAATAATCATTGAGTCCGGAGAAAAAGCAGGCGCATGCCTGGCTGATTCACAGGATGTGGTACTTGGGGCAAATGATCCTGCGGGTCTGCTTCTTCTTAACGAGAGGGCAGCTGCAATGGCATTAGAGAAACATCTTTCCCGCGGAGTACAGATAGAGCTCAGGGACGGGGTCATGATCGGACCTGACGTTGATATCGAGGCAGGGGCCTGCATCCTGCATGGATGCACTATCACGGGGAAGACAGTCATCCGAAGAGGAGCGGTCATAGGACCGAACAGTATTGTAAGGGACAGTGAGATCGGAGAGTCTGCTGTGGTTGAATGCAGTGTTGTAGAGAACACTGTTGTTGCTCCTTACGGAAAAGTCGGACCGTTCAAAGTGGTAAGATAAGAAAAAACAAATCAATAAAATAGAAGAGTGAACAGAAAAGGGGCGATGCGAAGATGAATCTTCATGGCAGAGAAATCAAATTATTTGCGGCAAACTCCAATCCAACGTTAGCAAACGATGTTTCCACATATCTCGGTATCCCGTTGGGAAAAGCAGATGTAGGCAAATTCAGTGACGGTGAGACTTCTGTCTCTGTATATGACACGGTACGTGGATGCGATGTATTCGTGATCCAGTCGATATCGGAGCCGACCAATGACAATTTGATGGAACTGCTCGTAATGATAGATGCGTTCAAGAGAGCATCTGCAGGGCGTATTACAGCTGTTGTTCCTTATTATGGCTATGCAAGGCAGGATAGAAAAGCTAAAGGCAGAGACCCGATCACTGCCAAGCTTGTTGCGGATATGATCTCTGTCGCAGGCGCTGACAGGATCTTGACTATGGATCTCCATGCTCCTCAGATTCAGGGATTTTTCAATATTCCTCTTGATCATCTTGTCGGAGCAACGCTACTTACACCTTATGTCATGAAGAAGTTTGAGAACAATTATGACAATGTTGTCGTTATGTCCCCTGACGTAGGCTCTATTAAAAGAGCAAGAAACTTTGCACGACATTTCAATGCACCTATCGCTATCGTGGACAAACGCCGTCCGAAGGCAAATGTCAGCGAGGTAATGAACATCATCGGTGATGTAGAGGGAAAAGATGTCATCATTTTTGATGATATGATCGATACGGCAGGTACTCTGGTCGGAGCAGCCGCAGCTATCAAGGATCACGGAGCCAAGAGCATCACTGCTGCAGCAACACATCCGGTACTTTCAGGTCCGGCTATCGAGCGTATCGCCGACAGCAATATCGACGAAGTCATCGTGCTTGATACTATCGCAGTACCGGAAAACAAGAGGATCCCGAAGATCACGGTACTTCCTTCAGGCGGACTGTTCGCCGAAGCTATCAGCAGAATATATTCCGACAAAGCGATCTCACCGTTAGTAGATACCTGATTAGACAAAAAATAATGCTCAGCGTTATAAACAGCGCTGAGCATTTTTTGATAGGTTTTATCCGCGTACCTTTCTTAAAAGGGCTTTCAGATTGATACGGAATCTGCGATAAGCCGGACGGACCGTTTCATACAGCCAGAACCAGAAAGGTTTAGTGACTAGATCGAATTCGCCGATAAACTCGATGTATCTTCCGCCCCACTGACGTTTGAAAGCGTGAACGGAGCCAAAATCAGGATCTGAGTCAGGGTTGCCTACCGTCCCGAACTGATCCATAAAGACACACCCGGCTTTTTTCTGAGCCATCATCTTTTCATAGTATGTCCGGTTGTTGCAGAACGTCTCATTCATTATTCCGCTGCTTCCGGCATGGACAGCCCAGGATTTATTTCCGTAGCGGACTATGAAGTGAGCGGATACAGTTACGTCACCGGGATACTGTTTGGCGTATTCCTCGAACATAGGTATTTCCCGGAGAAGGCGCGCTTCAGTTTCTCGGCTTTCCTGAAGTGGACCTTCTTTTTTCAGTTTCTCACGTCGTGTGAGAGTATCAGCGAGCTCCTGCTTCAGCAGTGTCACGGTTTCGGCGGGGTTTACTGTGCCGATATACAGGTGAGCCATATCCTGTTTTGCGAGACAGCGGTACATATTCTGATAGTAGTGAAGGGGGTAAGCATAGAACTCGTCCATTTTACTGGTAAGAGTTATCATGTCATAAAGTTTTTCCACATCTTCATAGCTGCCTTCACGGACTGTCACCGCGTAGTGGTGGCTCTTTTTTATGTTCTTGAGCACATTTCCGGTAAAAGCTTTTCCAATCGCCTTTTCATCCGGAGTCAGATCGATGCGGAAGGTAAACCTTGGTTCTCTCCCCTCAAAACCCAGATTGAAGCCTCTGTGAGTGTAACCAAGATCCAGCAGGGAATCGATTATTGCCTGGTTGTCAAAACCATTCGGGTCAGGCGATCCGTCAGGCAGGATAGACCTTCGTTCAACATCAGGATCTATAGCGACGAACATCGCTCCGCGGGATCTTGCAAATTCGCGGATGCCGGCTGTCATCTCTTTCAGGAGCTCAGGATCCGAGAAGTCAAGCACATAACCGCGGGGGGAATAAAGATAGCATGGGAATAATGACGGCTTTCTTTCGAGCAATAAAGCAGCTGCCTTCAGTTCGCCCGAAGTTTCGTCCTCGAGCCCTACAAGATGATATGTTATGCCTTTTTCTTCAGCGGAAAAGTCACCCCATGCAGAGCTCTGCATAAAGTGACTTTTTGTCGGGTGAGCCTTTACAAAAGCTTCATAACGGTCGGAATTTACATTTTGTATAAATCGCATTTCATAGTCTCTTTCATAGTGTGTTGAAGATTACAGCATCTTCAACACGTGCTTTTTGTTCACAAAATGGCTACATATATGCCATTTTTACGCAAAATGGAACAAACATTTCAACATTTTTAACAGAGTTTTTAACAAGCGATGGCCTGCAGGCTGTCAAGGTGAATGTACAAATAGGAGAATATGGCAGTCATGCATTAGGGAAATATTTGTCCCTGATGGGCGGCCAGGCAAGCACATATTTCATCATCAGACGAGGGTCGTCGGGGTCAAAAGCGTAATCTTTGTCGCCTACGCAGTTGCCGTTGAGAGATATGGAGGCAAGGTCTGCGTTGTGGGTAAGGTCCCACATCTGATAGGGATCGACATGGTATTCGTATGGTTCACCTGATCTTGTGCCTATAAAAGTGAAGCCGTTCTCGTCGAGGGTACCTGTTCCTTCTCCGTAGTAGTGGTACCCAAATTCATCATAATCTCCGAGGTCGGATTCAAGATACCGGCCATGGGAAGTGATTGGAAGAAGTTCATTGTTATCAAGTTTCTCCCGGATGTATTTACTCTCCAAACGGATCCATCCTGAAATAGTGTCCTCGATCAGGTCTCCGGAGTTTCCCTTCTCAAATAGGCAATAATCATTGAGCACAACATCGTACCCACAGTGGCTGCAGGTTAGATGGTTCCCATTCGGCTTCATGGTGAACTCTTTTCTGCATTTCGGACATAGGAAAATGAGGCTTTCCAGGCCTTCTGCTGAGCGCGGATTCTTGCTGCGGTACATCTTTTTCTTCTGCCATACGAATTCATCATAGGATATACCTTTGATTATTGCGGTTCCCAGCTCTTCAGGCGACATGCTGTCCACCTGTTCCGTAGACAGGAGAAGATAAGCTTTAGCTTCAACTTTTGAGGGGTAAGTCTTTCCTCTTGCCCATTTCGGGCGTCTCAAATAATTGCCGCGAATCTGTACGTTTACGACAGGAAGATGAAGAAGCTTGGCCAGTTTTCCGATATTGGGATCTATAGCGGCATTCTCTCCGCTGTAACATGTCTGCCCTTCAGGGAATATACATATGCTGCATCCTTGTTTGGCAAGCCGGAGGGTCTTTCTGGCGGAAACAGTATCCGGGACGAACTGTCTCTTGGAAATAGCTCCGATGAAACGGAACAGTTTATTATATAGTGAATTATGGAAGAAATGAGAACTGATGACGAATCTCAGTTGCTCAGGGAGCGCTGCTTTGGAAACTATGCCAAAGTCAAAGAGTGACTGATGATTGGCAACAACAAGGAACGGCCCTT
>JAFYAD010000023.1 GCA_017540915.1 Lachnospiraceae bacterium | reverse complement strand
CGGCAGTGGGATGAGGCAATGGCTGAGAAACCGTCCACAAACTGCCGTGTGAAATGTCAGGGCTGCGGTGCTCTTAAATATGGCGGAGGTGTATGTTTTGAAGATAAGAATACGCTTTGAGAAAAAAGGCTCCGTCAAATTCATAGGACATCTGGATACCATGAGGTATTTTCAGAAGGTCATGCGCCGGGCGGGTATTGATATCAAATACACCGAGGGCTTTTCACCCCATCAGATAATGTCCTTTGCATATCCTCTGGGAGTGGGGGTCACAACGGACGGTGATTACCTCGACATAGAGGTCAACAGCACGGATAATTCAGCTGATTCTATCGATAAACTGAATTCTGTCATGGCGGATGGTTTCAGGGTGACTGAGTACAAAGTGCTCCCGGATGATGCAAAAGCTGCGATGACTGCGGTTGCTGCCGCTTCATACAGGATAGATATCAGGGAAGGATACGGATTGGATGGATATGATGCCGATTCCTTAAATGCGGCGATAAAATCGTTTTACACAGATGCCGACAGTATCAGCATTGTCAAAAAGACCAAGAAAAGTGAGCGTGAGGTTGACCTAAAGCCTCTGATCCAAAGCTTTTATGCGGATACCGACGAGGACGGCAGAGTATATTTTTATATGATGGTCACCTCAGGAAGTGAGCAGAACATTAAGCCGGCGCTTGTGATGGAGCATTTTATAAGATTTATGGGCATCGAATACAGCGAGTTTTCCGTCATGACCAACAGGATCAATACATATACGACAGATGAGAGTATGAAGTTTATTTCATTGTCGGATGTGGGAGAGGACATAATTTGAGTAAGAGATTTGTGGTCACCTCTGTGGATTCATTTGAAAACCGTATGTTTGCGGGGGTTTTTGACGATCACAAGCTGACGGAGGTAAATGTGGTATCCAAAGATCCTCCCATGTTAGGACGGATATATGCCGTAAAGGTCCGGAATGTTTCGCCGAATCTTGATGCATGCTTTGTATCGGCAGGCGATGACCTGATATTTTACCTTCCTTATGAGGAATTGACTGACGCATATTTTATAAAAAAGTCTTCGGACCGTAAGAAAATATGCGAAGGGGATGAGCTTCTGGTACAGGTTTCCACGGAGGCCATCAAGACCAAAAACGCCAGATGTACCTGCAGACTTTCTGTAGCGGGAACCTTTTGCGTAGTGACTTCATATCCCGTGTCAGTGACAGCGTCCAAAAAGCTTTCTCCGGAGGAAAAGGAACGGCTCATAAGTGTTGCTCAGAGCGTGACTGACAAAAAGACCGGCATCATCCTGCGCACAAACGCCGGAGAGGCAGATGATGAGGCGATAGGCAGAGAGATCATGCAGCTGCAGCAAAAGCTTGGCAGGATATTGGAATACGGTACGAAGAGCACACCCTTTACCTGCCTGTATGCTGACAGACCTTCTTATGTTTCGCTTTTGTCAGATATTTGCGGCAGAGTGGATTCCGTAGTCACGGATGACAGAGCTGTGTACGATGAATTCACGGCTTTTGCGAAGGAGACGGATCTATCGATCCTGGATAAGCTCTCATTTTACGAGGACGAATATCCCCTTGACAAATTGTATTCAATGGGACATCAGATAGATAAAGCGCTGAAAAACACCGTGTTTCTGCCGTCGGGAGGCAATATCATCATCACGGTGACGGAAGCGCTCACAGTCATAGATGTGAACACCGGATCCAATGTCAAAAACACCGCAAAAGAAAATATCATATTGAACACGAACATTGAGGCGGCGCGGGAGATAGCTTTTCAATTGAGGCTCCGCAATATCTCAGGCATTGTGATCACAGACTTCATAGACATGGATAAAAACGGGGAAGATGAGGTTATGTCGGTTATCGCAGAATGCAGCAGGGAGGATATCTGCAGGATAAATGTTGTGGGATTCACAAAACTTGGGCTTTTGGAACTTACCCGGCAGAAAAAACGCCGTTCGCTGTACGAACAACTGAAGTAGAGTGTTACTATTCATAGTAACAAGAAAACAAAGAAAAAAACATATATTCCTTGTTTTTTGTGTGAAAATAGTTTAATATGTAACTGTGGCGGTCGCAAAGGATATTTAAGGAAATGAGGGATCGCTTAATATTTTAACATTAAGATGATATCAGAGGAGGGCAAAGATATGGTTGAGATCATAGCGGGACAGAAAGGCAAGGGGAAGACAAAATATCTTTTAGACAAGGTGAACGAGTCAGTCAGATCGGCATCGGGCAATATCGTTTACCTGGACAAAAGTCAGAAACACATGTATGAGCTCAATAATAAGATAAGGCTCATCAATGTAACGGATTATCCCATTTCAAATTGCGATGAGTTTTTAGGATTTATCTGCGGTATCGTTTCTCAGGACAATGACCTTCAGGAAATGTATCTTGACAGCTTCCTCACTATCGCTACAGCGACTGTAGACGATCTTACACATGCAATGGAAAAGCTTGATATCATCTCTGAAAAATACAATGTTAGATTTGTGATCAGCATTTCAAAGGACGAGGCAGAGTTGCCGGAATGTGTTAAAGCAAAGCTGATCATTTCACTTTAATCGGTTCATACAGTTTTTTAATAGTAAAACTTGACAACAGATCTCTTCGGAGATCTGTTGTTGTGTGCTTTACAATATTATTAAAATGGCAAAAAAAGAAAAAACAAATGTTACAAGTATACGAAGATCTTTCAATCTGAATATCGGTTTCGTGATCTTTTTAGTGATCTTTTTATATCTTCTTTTCAGCATTTACCAATATGTGACACAAAAACACATATCTTATGTTGAAGTTGAAGAAGGCAGTATCTCTCTGCCCACGTCCTACAGGGCTCTGGCCTTACGCACAGAGCAGATCGTGTACGCACAGGATGAAGGAAAGATCAACTATTACCTCAAAGATCAGACTAAAGCTTCCTGCGGCTCCCTGGTATGTTCCATAGACGAAAACGGAGATGTGGCAAATAAGATCACGGAGACTGCCAAGGAGAGCACCGGTCTTGATGCCCAGTCCTACGGCACTCTGCTGAAAAAGATCGAGAATTTCTCCGAGACGTATTCCGATGATTCATTTTACGAGAGCAGTATTTTTTCCGAGGATCTGGAAGCGGAGCTGATGGAGACTGCAAACCTGGCTGCCCTGAATTCCATGAGTGACTATGCCAGGAATGCTGAGAACAGTCATACTTTTCACCGCAATTATGCGCCGGTTCCCGGAGTCGTATCATATTATACAGACGGATATGAGAGCCTTACCATTGATAATTTCACAGCCGATTATTTTGACGAATCCGGCTATACCAAGGAGAATCTCAAGCTGGGTGACAGTGTTTTGGAGGGAGATCCCATATATAAGCTTGTGACTTCCGAGGAATGGTACCTGGTGTTTGAGGTTCAGGATTCCATAGTTGAATTTTTGAAGGATGAGACGTACATAAGGATACGTTTTAAAGAAGATAACACCACGTCCTGGGCTTATATGGACATAGTTCAAAGATCGGACAGGAATTTTATAATTCTCAAGCTTAATACATCCATGATAAGGTTTGCCCAGGACAGGTTTTTGGACATAGAGCTTTTGATATCCAACGCCGACGGCTACAAGATATCAAATTCATCTATTGTCATGAAAAAGTTCTTTGCAGTTCCCAAGAAATATTTTACTTACGGAGGAGATACACAGAGTACTCTGGGAGTAACATACATATTCAAAGACGGGGAAGGCAATACGGAACACAGGTTTGTGGGAACCACCATTTACGGAAAAAACTGTACAGACGACGAAGAAATGGCGATGGAAGACAGTGAAGTCCTTTATTACATCAATGAAGAGGGCTTCAATACCTTCGGACTCATAGATGATCCCACCGATAACAGTCAGACCTTTACCCTGTTAGATACGGTCACGATCCCGGGAGTATACAATGTCAACCGGGGATATGCTGTTTTCAGAAAGATCAATATAACTTACCGCAACGAAGAATACGCCATCATCGAGAAGGGTACCAAATACGGAGTGTCCCTGTATGATCACATTGTGCTGGATGCCTCATCCGTGGTGGAAGGCGAGATCATAAACAGATAATAGTGTAAGTCAGTCGAGCCGTTAAAACGGCATAAAATAAAAAGAGGTTCAAGGACATGATTGCAGAAAACATTCAAAAAGTGAAAAAAAACATGGCTGAAGCAGCCCGCAGATCGGGCAGACCGTCGTCATCGGTGCAGCTAGTGGCTGTCAGCAAGACCAAACCCGTGGAGGCTCTTATGGAGGCATATGACGCGGGTATACGCGATTTCGGCGAGAATAAGGTTCAGGAGATCCTGGAGAAATATGACAAGTTGCCGAAGGATGCAAGATTTCATATGATAGGACATCTTCAACGCAACAAGGTTAAACAGGTTATCGATAAGGTTTGTCTTATACATTCTGTTGACACATACAGACTTGCTCAGGAGATCTCCGTGCAGTCCCAGCGGATGGGACTCACCAGCCATATTCTGATAGAGGTAAATATGGGAGAGGAAGAGTCTAAATTCGGTACTGAGGCGGAAGATGCCATCCGGTTGGTTGAAGAGATAGCCGTCCTTCCGAATATAAAGATCGACGGTCTGATGACTGTGGCACCATATGTTGAGGATCCTGAGGAAAATCGGGAAATTTTTCACAAAATGTTGAAATTATCTGTTGACATTAAAGAGAGAAACATTGATAATGTAAATATGAATGTTTTGTCGATGGGTATGACCAATGATTACTGTGTTGCAGTCGAGGAAGGTGCTACCATTGTTCGTGTCGGCACCGCAATCTTCGGAGCAAGGGATTACAATCACGCAAAGGAGTAAGATATCATGAGTGTATTTGACGGATTTTTGAATATAATGCAGCTGGCCACTGATGATGAAGAAGATGACGAGGATTTCAACAGGGGATACGAAGAGGAAGAACCTGCCAGAAAACAGAAAAGCACACAGCGCAGAGAGCCGGAACCGGTTCGAACAGTAGCTGATAAAAGACCGTCCGATACGCGGAGTACTGCTTCAAGACCGGCAGCGCCGGCAGGCAGGGTAGCTCCTGTACGTACATCTCCGGTTGCCAAGCGTGTCAATACTAATACGGGTCAGATAGCAGTATGTATTATGCAGCCAAAGACTTATGATGACGGCAGGGAAGTCAGCGATCTCTTAAAGGAAGGCAATCCTGTTTTCCTGAATCTCGAGGGTTTTGAGTTTGAGCTTGCACAGCGCATCATCGATTTTGTATCCGGATCATGTTTTGCATTGGAGGGAAGTCTTCAGCGTATTTCCAATTACAACTTTTTATTCTCTCCCAAAAATGTTCCTATCAACGGCATTAACATAGATATGATGGATACTTTTGAATTCAACGGGATCAGATCGGATTTTTGATTCCCGGATCTAATATGTATGTATGATCTACCGGGTGTGTAAGGCACCCGGTTTTTTAGATTATGAAAGGATTTGTTTTAGGATAATATACTCTTAAGGGAGGGATTTGTTGTGAAAAAAGAGATAATGGTACAATATGAGGGAAAAGATTGTTATAAGATCTGTATCACGGAGTCTTTTGATTCATTAAATGAGAAACTGGAAGAAGCAATGCTGCACAGTGGCAAAAAAGTTTGCGTGGTTTCAGATGACAACGTGGCAAGTTTCTACATTGATAAAATCATATCTGTATTAAAGGAAAAATATAATCAGGTTTTCTCCTTCGTGTTTAAGGCCGGAGAAGCATCCAAGAATACGGAAACAGTCGGAAGACTTTATGAACATCTGATAAAGAACAGATTTGACAGAAATGATTTTCTGATAGCATTGGGAGGCGGTGTTGTGGGTGATCTTACCGGATTTGCCGCCGCCACATACCTCAGGGGAATAGATTTTGTGCAGGCACCCACTTCCTTGCTGGCGCAGGTGGACAGCAGCATAGGCGGAAAGACCGGAGTTGATCACCACCGGTTCAAAAATATGGTG